>JAHCSU010000334.1 GCA_023522315.1 Nostoc sp. CCCryo 231-06 | reverse complement strand
ATATTGCAACAAGTTGGGGAGTATCAGAATCAACTATTTGTCGCATTGTTCATCGGATAGAATTAGAACTGATGCAGTCAGGAATGTTTCGACTACCTGGAAAAAAAGCCTTGCTAAAAGGTGGTTTGAATCAACCTGAAGTAGTGGTAATGGATGTAACCGAAACGCCTATTGAACGTCCAAAAAGAAAACAACAGGAATTTTATTCAGGTAAGAAAAAACGTCACACCCTCAAAAGCCAATTAATTATTAATCAAGAAACTGGAGAAATTATTTGTACTTTTTTTGGGAAAGGTCGCTGTCACGATTTTGCCTTATTTAAAGCTAGTGGAGTTCACTTTCATCCCGAAACACAAGGTTTACAAGATAGTGGTTATCAAGGAATTAATCAATATCATAGCAACAGTTACACTCCCAAAAAAAAGCCTAAAAAGAGAGAACTCTCTTCCTTAGAAAAGGACTATAATCGGGTTTTGGCAAATCTTGAGTCGGCATTGAACACGTTAATCGCCGCCTGAAAATTTTTAAGATTTTTGGTGATAGATATCGTAATCGCCGTCGTCGTTATGGTCTGCGTTGTAACTTACTAGCAGCAATTTATAACTATGAGTTAAATTTAGCAGTTCCAAAATGCTAACCCTTAAACATAACATAAAAGTAATTTTGCAAGAGGTCTATTGCAATTCATCAAAATCCCTATTAGGGATTGAAACGCTGCCTTTGGCTTTAGCCTTGTGCTTCGCTCCTATTGCAATTCATCAAAATCCCTATTAGGGATTGAAACAAGCTTATCACACCACCAAATCACCAGAATAAATTATTGCAGTGCTAATTTGAAATTAAAACTTAGTATCAAGACTGGAAAAATAACGATCGCCTTATCTTTCCCGATTTATCCAATCTTCTCCACCAGCTAACTGACTGAGATAATCATCCATAATCGCTGGTAATTCCTTTGGCGAATAAGTATATGTTAAAGCCAGTAAACTAGTAGCTGTAGTTAAAATCTGGTTTTTATCTAGCATTGCAGACAATTGAGAGCGAGTAAATTTGCCATTCATCACTTCCCCGCTAGCATCTGCGATCGCATCTTCAATAACTTCCTCTTCTATTAAATTATCCCATTCATCTAAATTAATATAGTAAGATGTTTTATTATCTTTGATATTCACTTCTTTAATTTCGCGTATGGCGTTGCGAATAGAAGCAGCCCAAGAATTTGTTAATCTCTGTTCTAGTTTATTCTTAATCAAATGAATCAGCAAAATTCTTAAAAACGATTTAATCTGCCGCAAAATTGCCTTTTTACTCATCCCCTCTAATTCATCTACAATTGCCAAGGCATCTGCATAACGTCCTTCTAAAATACTATTTTTGAGGTCTATTAATTCCTGTGTCATTTCTTTACCGCCTACCTACTTTCCAATCTTCTCCACCGGGTAGCTGAATTAGAGTTTCAGCCACAACTGCGGGTAAATTTTTAGCTGAATAAGAATAAGATAGCGATAAAAACTTCAAAGCAGTCTCAATAATCTGGTTTCTATCTACTATTTCAGCCAGATCAAATTGATTATATGCTCCATTCATTACTTCCTCACTTGCATCTGCGATCGCATCTTCAATAACTTCCTCTTCCATCAAATTTTCCCATTCATCTAAATTAATATAGTAAGATTTTCTATTATCCTTGATATTCAGCTTTTTAATTTCTCGGATGGAATTACGAATAGAAGCTGCCCATGAACCAGTTAATCGTTCTTCTAGTTGGTTTTTAATCAAATGAATCAGCAGAATCCTTAAATAAGCTTGGATATTTCGCAGAATAGCTTGTTTACTCATGCCCTCTAATTCATCTACAATTACTAAGGCATCTGCGTAACGTCCTTCTTGGATACAAGTTCTGAGGTCTATTAATTCCTGTGTCATTTTTATGAACCTCAAAATTTCATCATGCTATTTTCAATATAACAATCATCTATAATTTATTAATAGCAAGTAGGTAGGCGTAATTAAACATCTATATCAAACCTCACCCTTAATCCCTCTCCTTGGTAAGGAGAGGGAAGCCGCAGGCAGCGTGAGGTTTTATATTTAATTTGACCCACTTACTTAAGATAAGATACACTGCTATTGATAAAGCAGTATTGTTCACTTATGCGCCTGTACCACTTGCAAACTACCACCTGCATACAAAGTTTGCTCACTCGCTTGAAATCCAGTCTCGGCTAACAACTTAGCTAAATCAGTTTTTAACAATTCCCAAGCTGTTTCCGTCTCAAACAACAACAAAAACACTGATACCCCAGGCCAAAATATCGGATTCGTCGGAGCATGAAAATCCACCAGCGTAAATACCCCTCCTGGTTTTAACACCCGATAAACTTCACTAATAATTTTTCGCAATTGCTCAGGCTGCATCTCGTGTAATGCAACGCTGGTATGCACCACATCAAATAGATTATCTGCAAATGGCATCTTCTCGGCAAAAGCTTCGAGATAAACTGCTAATGGTACATTTTGCCGCGCCCGTTGCAAAGACTTGGGTGAGGCATCCAATCCTGTTACATTTTGTGAAAGTTTTACCAAAAATTGCGTTGTTTGACCACTGCCGCAACATAAATCTAAGACCTGAGTATCTGAGTCAATTGTTAAGCCTTGCAAAGCAAGTTGCCGAAAACGGGCTTCACCACCTACACTTAAGGCTGCTAAACGAGAGATACCATCATACAGCCACTGATAGCGGTAACTCCAATCCCTTAAAATTGTTGCCATTGCATATTTCCTTGCTATTAAGCTTTATTATTTAATAAAGATATATTGTTAACATTAGTAAAAAACCTAAAAAGATTGGGGGAAAGTAACTGCTATGGGTCGTGTAGGCGTCTTATTACTCAATCTCGGTGGCCCCGATAAGCTAGAGGATGTCGGGCCGTTTTTGTACAATCTATTTTCCGATCCGGAAATTATTCGCCTACCATTTCGCTGGTTGCAAAAGCCTCTAGCCTGGTTTATTGCCACGCGGCGAACCACAACATCTCAAGCAAATTATAAGCAAATCGGTGGCGGTTCCCCACTGCGACGGATCACAGAAGCGCAAGGGCAAGCTTTAAAAGAACAGTTGGGTTATTTAGGACAAGAAGCCAAGATTTACGTGGGAATGCGTTATTGGCATCCTTATACAGAAGAAGCGATCGCACAGATCACTCAAGATAATATAGAACACCTGGTAATATTACCACTATATCCCCAGTTTTCTATTAGTACGAGTGGTTCTAGCTTCCGGCTTTTAGAAAAGCTTTGGCAAGAAGATCCAAAACTTCAACCCATTGATTACACCGTCATTCCTTCTTGGTACAAAGAACCAGGCTACCTGCAAGCAATGGCGGAACTAGTAGCCCAAGAACTCGGACAGTTTCCTAATCCAGACGAGGTTCATATATTCTTCAGCGCTCACGGCGTTCCTAAAAGCTACGTTGAAGAGGCTGGCGATCCTTATCAGCAAGAAATTGAAGAATGTACTGCTCTGATTATGCAGACCCTCAATCGACCCAATGCCCACACCTTAGCTTACCAGAGTCGCGTTGGCCCAGTAGAATGGCTCCAGCCCTATACTGAGGATGCGCTCAAAGAACTAGGCGCACAAGGCGTGAAAGATTTGGTTGTCGTACCTATCAGTTTTGTCTCAGAGCATATTGAGACACTACAAGAAATTGATATTGAGTATCGGGAAGTAGCCGAAAAATCAGGAATTCACAACTTCCGTCGCGTACCTGCTCCCAATACCAATCCAGTATTTATTAATGCACTAGCAGACTTAGTGATTGATGCGCTGAAAAACCCCAGTTTCAAGCTTTCGCAAGCTGCCCAAATGAAAAAAATGGTGAAAATGTACCCCAAAGAGGGTTGGCAATGGGGTCTGACTACTAGCGCTGAAGTCTGGAATGGTCGGATTGCTATGCTGGGCTTCATTGCCTTAATCATAGAACTGATTACTGGTCATGGCTTCTTGCACATGATTGGACTTTTGCAGTAAAAAATCTTGGGGAAGAGGCACAGAGGTAGGGGGAGATGAAGGAGATAAACAAAACTCCTCACTCTTAAGGAACGTGGATTAAATAAAATGCAAAACTTCATCCTGTCTCACGATCTCTCTCCTTTATAAGGAGAGGGATTGAGGGTGAGGTAAGCCAGGGAGTTGAAGAAGAATTCAGAAGTCAGAATTCAGGAGTCAGAATCAATACTTCTCTAC
>JAHCSU010000333.1 GCA_023522315.1 Nostoc sp. CCCryo 231-06 | reverse complement strand
TCAAGCCTAGAAAGCTTGCCAATGCTAGCTTTTGCTTTAAGTTGACACCAATGAGTAATGCTGTGCCCTTAGGGACTTCTAAGATTGAAATAGCCAGAAGGCATTGACAAGATTAGTGATGCTATGACGACTAACTTAAACTTGCCTGAACTTACCAGAGTAAAGTTCATCAGACACTTTTTTGAGTTCTGGTTCAACTACTGTCAAATGTTGCTCCAAAATTGCCAAATTGCGAATATTAGACTTATAGAAAGCATCAAATAAATCACCCACTAAAGGTACAGTACCAACGACTGTTTCCAAACCAACATTAAAAATCATTTTGGCTAAATCTTGACGTGGGATGCCAAAACGGGTAGCTAAAAATATGATGTAAGCTGAAAACGCTGTACTGATTAAATCACCAGCACCTGGAACCAAACCGATAATTGGGTCTATTCCAATGCGAAAACCTGTTAGAGGGATGCGTATAGATGTATCCATCAGACGGCTGAGTTTGCGGATGCGGTTGAGAGTAGCAAGGCGTTTGGCAGCGTCCATAATTTCTGATATCTACACTACTCTTAAGTTGCACCATTTTTAGTTATTTGTCCTGTACCGTCAGAAAGAAAAAGGGCGTTGCAGAACATTGGGATGAATTGGGGCAAGCAGGGGAGGAAAGCTTTTCTTTCTTTGTGTTGTTTGAGGCTACGGCGTGGCTTTTGGTCTAGTATAGTTGCTGATATATGCAGGTACGTCAATTTGGGGATGCAAACCTGAATCAGCAATGGGTTTTGCCATATTCAATTGCAAAGGAATTTCCCCAGCCCATACTGGTAGTTCATAATCAGAGACATCATCATTAGGCCCACCTGTGCGAACTTTAGCTGAAGCTTCAACTAGAGGTAGAGATAGCACTAGCGTTCCAGCTAATTCACTGCGACTAGGCGATCGCACTTCTTGCCAACGTCCAGGTATAACATGTTCTGTAAATGCTTTCAGAGCAGCTAATTTTTGCTTTGAATCCTGTACAAGCGTAGCCGTACCAAATACTACCACCGAGCGATAATTCATTGAATGATGAAAAATCGCTTCTTATCTTTCTCGTTCTAGGGCAGTAAAATGTACTCCTGAGCAAATCATTATTATTGGTGGTTCCCAGCAAGGACTTGACCTGATCGCACGCCTGCTAATTGATAAAGGTGACTTGATTGCTGTGGAAGAACCAGGTTATTTAGTATTGCCAGATAATTTAGTGCATATATTTACCCGTGCTAAATGGTTAAGCTAAACCACATCTAGTTTGCATATCTAAAATTTTTATAACCCTTATAGGGTAGGTATTTTGGCCGCTCTAATCATGGAATTTAAATGTGGAACAACTTAACAGATCTGTAGTTTATTAGAACAGCACGCCCTTACAGATTTTATTGGCGAAGGACATCTAGAACGTCATATCCGACAAATGCGATCGCTTTACAATCAAAGGCGGCAAATTTTGGTGCAGTCTTTAATTTCCCAGTTCGGCGATAGAGTCCAGATTCTGGGGGATAACGCTGGAATGCATCTGATGGTCAAAATAGATACAGAACAGATTACCTATGAGATTGCTTCCGAAGAATTTGCTCAAGCCCCAAGTCTGACCAAGCTTGATTTTGTGCAGCTTTACAACTAATTGGTATTAGTACAATTATCAAGCAAGTAAATTCTGGAAATTGTATTTAATTTACTAATCAGGATTTATTTTTCTGATAAGGTTTAGTAAAGCCAAGTTTTACCTCTTCTTTGTATTACTACTATCACATCGTAAGAATACCTAAGTTTTTGATTAGCCATCAAGGAGAAGAAAATATCAAGAATCTTGTGGTATTCAAAGATAACGTGTAATTAAATACACTTTTCTATTCGCTATTTTGTGTTATTGCCACAGTATTTCCCAAATGTTTTTCATGAGAACTGAGGCAGAGAGGATAATATGTTTTTAGATATTTTAGCTAGCCTGCAACGGTTATTTGTTGGTTACATTCCAGCCGTTGTTTTGGGTAGTTTTATCGGATATTTAATAGGGATTAATAACATGATTTATCAGCTATTTAGGCTGATGTTTCAGATACCACATAGTATCCCTCCTATAGCTTTGCTACCTATTGCCCTAATAGCATTTCAAGAGAGCGAATCGGCTGCTATTATAGTAGTTTTTTTGGGAACCCTCTGGACGATGATTATTAATACCGCAATAGGGATGCGGCATTTTCATAGACAGAACAAGAACTTTAGAGTAGCTATATTTCATCTATTTCACGCCTTAAAAGTTAGCATTTGGGTAGCTTGGTTTATAGTTATTGCTACAGAAATGTTAATCGGCCCAAAAGGACTTGGCTTTACCCTTTGGGATGCTTATAAAGCTGGCAATGCCGATTACATAATCCAGGTGATTCTCTACATCGGTATCATTGGCTTTTTGCTAGATCAATTACTAGATTTCGCAGCCTATATTCTCTCGCAAATGGTTTCAGATGGGAAAAAATCTTCCTAAATTTTATCTAGGCTTGCGGATTGCACCCTGCCAGTTAATAGTTTGCTTCGCAGAACGTATTCCCAAAGAACGAGTTGCTACGACTTCAATATCAACGTTGACACCAGGGCGTAAAGCTTCGTCAGGAATTTTGAGCTTGCCCAAAGCTAGAGTAAAACGGTTGTAGTCATGAGTCACAAGTTCGTTGGGAATATCACCTTCATATTCAGTTTTGTAGCCGATCAAGCTGCTGTTGGGTCGTCATTAACCTTAACAATCAGCTTGCCAAAATTATCACCTCGAAGTAAACCGATGAATGCACCAGGAGCATTCTCTAAACCATCAACCACATCTTCTCTATACTTGAGTTGACCAGATTGTAACCATCCAGAAACATCATGCAAAAAATCATTAAACCGATGTTGGTAATCACCAACTAGAAAACCTTTAATCAAGGCCCGCTTAATTAGTAGTGGTCTTAAATTAGGCCCTGGTGGAGTAGATGTAGCGTTATACTCCGAAATCAAACCTACTAATGGAATTCTTGCCCCAAGGTTGATTTGCTGCAACACAGCTTCTAAAATTACACCTGCTGTATTGTCATAGTAAACATCAATGCCATTAGGGGCAGCTTCTTTGAGCGCTGAATCAAGTTGTTGAGTTTTGCGATTAATGCCAACATCAAAACCTAATTCTTTAACTATATAATCCCGCTTATCCTCACTCCCGACAATTCCCACGACTCGCGTACCTTTAATTTTGGCAATTTGACCTGCTACTGCACCGACAGCACCAGAAGCAGCTGAAACCACAACAGTTTCACCTTCTTTTGGTTGACCGATATCAAGCAGAGCAGCATAAGCAGTCAGACCAGGCATACCCAGTACACCTAGACTATAGGATAAAGGTGCTTGAGTAGGATCAAGTTTACGCAGTGTCTCACCCTTCGATACACCATAAGTTTGCCAACCGTTATTGCTAAGAACAAAATCCCCAACTTGAAATTGAGGATGATTTGATTTAATTACTTGGCTGACTGTACCACCCACAATAACTGAACCCAATTCTACTGATGCAGCATAAGACTCGCCTGCACTAATTCGACCACGCATGTAAGGGTCGAGAGATAGATAAATGGTGCGGCTAAGAATTTCGCCTTCACCCGGTTCGGGAATTGGTGTTTCTACTAAAGCAAAATCACTCTCCTTTGGTTCGCCGACTGGACGACTTTTAAGGATGATTTGTTTGTTAATTAAATCAGACATAAGTTATTTTCCTCTAAATTAATCTTACTCTTCGTATGAGTATACATCTGTGTGTCCCGACAGAAACCATTTTTAGCTTGGGTTTTGCATCTGCGACAAAATTCAATATTTGATAATTTAACTAAGCTAATTTTTTAAATCTACATAAATTAGTTAGCCTCCGAGGACGATGAAAAAATAAAGCTTTTGTATATGTTAGGCATAAAGCGTGAAAGCATCGCAGTAACTGGCGTGTGACTTCCAGTTCAATTGGTGTTTAAGACACCGCTTTTGAATGTATTTATAATAGCAATTCATCTATTTGTAGCTGTGCAAAATCACTCTTTACGAACTCTGTGATCTCTATACGATTTCCACCGGGATCGCGGAGGAAAAAACGCACGCATCCTGGGAGTGGGCGTTGATCGGGAATAATTTCGACCCCATGTCCTTTTAGATGTTCTTCAAAGCTGTTTAAGTTATCAACTTGGAAACAATAAT
Organism: Nostoc sp. CCCryo 231-06; assembly: GCA_023522315.1. Lineage (GTDB taxonomy): Bacteria > Cyanobacteriota > Cyanobacteriia > Cyanobacteriales > Nostocaceae > Nostoc. The sequence goes on along the minus strand of JAHCSU010000333.1, from coordinate 338 downwards.
GTCGTCTAAATGCTTGGTTATTGGTATTTTTCTCTGTACTAACGTGCAGTTAAATATTTCCTAATTGGATGAGTTTGTTGACTTGGTAATTCCTGAATTGCAACGTCGCGGTCTGTTCCGCACAGAGTATGAAGCACGAACCCTGCGCGAAAATCTTGGTTTACCCCGTCCGGTAAATCAGTTTAGCTGAATCAGCAGAAGCCCCACACTCACTAGACAGAGTGTGGGGCGCCAGTCGCGTGCTTTCGCGTTACCCGTCTACAGCGCACCGCGAGTGAATGCCCGGGAGTGGGGAGACATGGTAATTAATGTATTTTGGCGTAGCCAGAACAATTAAT
>JAHCSU010000332.1 GCA_023522315.1 Nostoc sp. CCCryo 231-06 | reverse complement strand
GATTACCAGTGCCATGTTGTTGAGAGTTGCGGCTTTACCTTTGACATCGCCAATCTGCTCAGATATTTCCAAGGATTGCTGCCAAAGTGCGATCGCTCTTGCGATGTCCCCTTGTTGGGCGATTACCAGTGCCATGTTGTTGAGAGTTGCGGCTTTACCTTTGACATCGCCAATCCGCTCAAATATTTCTAAGGATTGCTCCCAAAGTGCGACCGCTTTTGGGATGTCCCCTTGGTCGGCGATTACCAGTGCCATGTTGTTGAGGGTATTGGCTTTACCTTGGACATCGCCAATCTGCTGTTGTATTTCCAAGGATTTCTCATAGAGTGCGATCGCTTTTGCGATGTCCCCTTGGTCGGCGATTACCTGTGCCATGTTGTTGAGAGTTGCGGCTTTACCTTTGACATTGCCAATCTGCTCAGATATTTCCAAGTCTTGCTGCCAAAGTGCGATCGCTCTAGGTATGTCCCCTTGTTGATGGAATACCCTTGCTATGTTATTGAGGATAGCGGCTTTCCTTTGCAATTTCTCTTCAGGGCAAAGGTCTAAAGCTTTCTGTGAATGTGCAACAGCCTCTTGCACAAAACCCAAAATCTCTTCCGCAACGCCGATGGTTCCTAAGATGCGGTAGTCTTGGAAAACTGCCAGAATTTGCTCACATATATCTAAAGCTTCCACAAACCGGGAACTGTTCACCCAATAAGTTGCAATCCTATCCCCAATGCTGATTGCAATTTCCTGCTCTTTTGCCAACAGTCCCAACCGCACAATTTCCAGTAATTCTACTTCTGTGGGGTTTTCATTCTCCTCCCACCAAACTTGATGGATTTTCCTGACTCCTTGCTGTCGCGTTGCTTGCCATTCTTCCTCACTCAACACTGGTTCTAACAACGGTTCTAAAATTGTCGTCACCCGATAATTAGCTGGCTGGTTGGGGTGACTGGTGGCGGACTCGACTAGGCTAAGGCTGATTAGCTTGCCCAAAACTGCCAATTCCCCGGCGGTAGAAATTGCCCTCACAATATCCTCAGTCACAGGCAGATGAAACACACTCAACCGTGCAAGAAACTTTTGTTCTTCCGGTTCCAAAGCATCCAGCAGAGTTTGTGCCAAAATATCTTCGCGGAATTTCTGCTCAGTCGCCTCCAGACGATTCAATAATTCATCCGCCGCTAATCCCGGCTGCTGAATCACCTCTAATAGCCACTTCAGCAACCGGGGATTACCATCAGCAATGTGAATAATTCGCTGAGTTCTTAACTGCTGTCTAACTTCTTTATCTAAAGGAAAGCAAATTTTATCAATATCACTGCTGTTCATCTGTTCCAGGCGTTCCAAATGCAGGCGATGAGATGGCAAGGTGTCTTCTTTCAAATAGCGACAGGTAACAATCAGCCGACTTTCTCCCCCGTTCTCCTCCAATGCCGCACAAATCGCCCCTAAAATTTCGTAAGCATCTGTCGTCATCCGCAGCGAACCATCTTCAATATTAGCTGTGGGGATATTCTGCTCAAAGTCATCCAGCACCAGCAGCAAAGGTTGGTTGTGTTCTTGTTCAATCGCTGCAAAAAAGTTTTGCAACCGCCCTTTAAGAGTTACTTTTGGTTCATTCAAAAGTGCCGGCACATCTGCAAACCGCTCAAACTTATTAGAAAGCTTATTCAGCAAACCCCACTCATCCAAAGGGCCAATCAACACGACTCGCGCAAAATTATCACGCTGCGTCTGCACCCGCGTACATAACCGCGCCGCCAGGGTACTTTTGCCCAGTCCGCCCATCCCGGCAATAAACACCCCGATTTGGTCGCTGGTTTCCCGCAATGCCCTGAGACAACGTTGTAAAGGTCGTCTGCGTCCCACAAACTCAAACCGACTGGCAACTTTAACTAGATTATTCTCATCGAGAAATTCTTGCTCTGGCGCTGTAAACTTCAGCTTTTCACGATTTTTTGTTCTCAGCGCTGTCACCAGTTCCCTAATGGGGCGTGTATCCCGATACATCCGCAACAGATGCCAGTCGGTGCATTCTTGGTCAATCATCTCCTGCTGCGCTGCTTTGACTGCTTCTTCAACAGTTGCTCCCGTCGCCAAAGCTTGATAAAGTGCCTGTGCTGCTACAATACCTGTGCGGTCATACACCGGACGCGCCCAGCCTAAAACTATACCTGCTCCCGCCTTCACCAGCGCTTGCGCCATCGAGGGTACTGTCCCTTTGTTAGGAACCTGTCCCGTATGACAACCAGAGAGAAAAGTTACCCGCGGCCAGCGTCCGCGAAAGGCTTTAGCTAAGTCGTTGACGGTAGTTAGTTGCATATTTCCCACCTCATCTTCAGTGATGAAGCAGGGGGTATTGTCTGGCAATGTTGCACCCTTTGGCAGCAAATAGCTGAAGTCTTTTTTGGTATAAATTATCCCGTGTCCCGTGAGGTGAAAGACATCAAAATAGTCTTCTGGGTAGGATTTCACCAAATTGGCTAACTCTGCAACCGAGCCGCTTTCCTCGACAATCAACGCCAAAGGCTGATCTTTAGTTGCTTGCAAAATGTTCGCTTCTTCCTGCTCAAACCCTAGTAGCTCAACTCTCGGATCTTCAGGAGAAGTTGCCATAAACAGCAACCGCAAGGGGCGATTTTGCACGCCAATCACTTGAGTTTGACGCTGCTGCACACAACGCACTAGCAAAACGGAAATATCCTCGCGTTCTAGTAAAAACACCACACTATGAAGCAATTCCCAAGGCAGATGTGCCAATCCCAACGCTAGCCGTTGTGTTTCCGGGTTCAACCCCTGCGCTTCGCTGGTTTTAATCAAATCTAGATAAATCGTTTGCTCGTCCGCCTCATTCAGCGCCCTTCTCAGCCATCCTTCATTACCATCCAGCCATTGATAAAGTCGCTGTCCCAACTGTTCGAGATCGTCTAAGTTATCTGTTCGTCGAGGATAATAATTTTGCTCGCACAAATCAATCAGCGCTGCCAACTCCGTTTTATCCAAGCGGCGTGAAACATTGTTACAGCGCAGTTCAAAAGTTTGCTGTTGACTGAGGGCGAAGGTGAAGTTTAGGGGCATTGCTGACAGCAGGAGTTTGCACAGTAACCTTCACCGTATTATCACCCAATTCCTGAAGTTATCGCCGATATTCGTCGCCACAATCGCCGATTAGCTGGTACAAATCGCGTGATTGGCGAGATACTGCATTGATGCGATCGCGATCGTCAGCATCTAAACTAAAACTAAATACTTTGGCGTTATCTTCTATATGTTCAGATACACCAAGTTTTGCACCAACTATCACACCGCCCACAGTTGGCTGATCTAAAATGTAACGCACTGCCACATTAGAAATGCTTACCCCATGCTTATTAGCAATTTCCTTTAGGATAGCCAGCAACTCTTGAAATAATCGCCAACCACCCCAAGCATCGATCATATTTTTATATTTTTTCAAACTAGCAGTAGATAGATCAAAACCTCGCGGTTCCGATTTACCCACATAGTTTTCTGATAACAAACCGCCGCACAGTGTACCGTAAGTAAAAAGCTTTATGTCATGCTGTTGACAAAACTGCACCATATTAACTTCCGGCCGGCGATCAACCAGGGAAAATTGCACTTGGTTAGAAACAATTTTGATACCTGCTTCGGTAATAATCTTCAAGTTTTCCGTGTCAAAATTAGTTAAACCTAGATGCTTGATTTTACCCTCAGTCTGAAGTTCTGCCATATATTTGAGGGCATCCAGGTAATTTTTATCCTGATATTCCCACCAATGGAATTGCATCAAATCTAACGATTCCACATTCATCCTTCTCAAGGAAATATCAATATTTTCCTCAACCAGTTTTTTCGTCATTTTACCTGGACGAGGCACCCATTTTGTAAAGGCTTGTACCTGAGATAAAGCATCTTTACCACGAGTATCAATTAGTTGACAGCGAAACTCACCAATAAAGTCTTCTGCGGGGCCATAATGATCTGCTAAATCCCAAGTGGTAAAGCCTGCATCTACATATTTGAACATAGTCTCAATAGCGGCTTGGGGATTGATCTGTCCGTGTCCGCCGGAGACTTGCCACATACCATTTAATATGCGGCAAATGTTCAAATCAGGAGTGAATTGGAGACGGCTAGCTGTTGGTAAGTTCATTTTCAAGTTTAGGAGTGAGAAGTTGGGAGTGAAAAGAATGCACAATTTGTGAGTTCGTAAGCATCTTATTACAACATTCTTAGGTTTTATGCCTTCTTAAGAACCATTTATAACAGCGATAATCAATAACTCTTAAATCTTAACTCTTAACTCCTAACTTTGAACTCCTAACTTCTGTACAGACGCGATTAATCGCGTCTCTCCTAACGCCAGTCTTTTTCAGCTTGTTCGAGAACGTAAGCAGCAACATCTTGAATTTGCTGTTCATTGAGGCGTTCTTTGTAGGCTGACATATTATTTTTACCATTGGTAACTATAGATGTAACTGCCTCTATTGAATCCATACCATACTTTTTTAGCGCTTGCTTTTTGAGATTTTTACCTCGCCTGATGATGTTGCTACCGCTGATATGACAACCAGCACAATGAACACTAAATATTTGTTCACCGTTAACTGTGTCTGCTGCACTAGCAGGTAAAGTAAAAGTGCTTATCAATAACAAAAACGTTACTAATACTAATGTAAGTAGTCTTTTCAATTAACTTCTCCTGATTTGGACATATTGGTTGCAGAGATTAGTGTCAGATCCAATACTACAAGGATTCAAAGTCAGTTGTAAATCCAGCAAAATTTGCACAGTCTTCTTGAAAGGCTTCTGCATCGCTAACATCCTCAATTTTATAAGACATAATGCGCGTGCCATCTGGTAATTTTTTAGAACCAATCAATTCCCCTTGATATTTTTCTGCGATCGCTTTAAATTCAAGACTATAGCGCTTCCAGGCATCGGCTGAACAAGTAATATTTACTTGCCACATATTTTTAACTCAATTACTACCAACAATTAATCATCTCACGAATGGGCAACATGCTACACATCACCTCCTTAGGGTTAGTGTTTTCTATCTAAAGGAAGTGCCTAGCCCCATCAGACTACGCCATAATGTGGGTATGGGAACATGTCTAGAAAATATTATCCAAAATAGTTAAACCCTAAGAGTTGAAAATGCCTAACAATATCAAACAACAAATTCAAGCAGACCTGCAACAAGCTAAAGAAACTGGACAATTAAGAACTGAGCGGATTCGAGAAATTGTGAAATCCGCAGTTTCTCAAGTAGCTTCTGAGTTTAAACAAGGTTCAAGTGAAGTTCGTAGCATTGTGAGAGATGCTGTCTCTGCTGTAATTGAAAACTTCCAAGAAAAAGGTGGCGAACTTAAAGATGAAGTGACAGCTTCTATTGAAGGGGCGCTGGAAGGGATTAATAGCAAAAGACACGAAAGCATTGCTAAAACTCAGACAGATATAAAACGGCTACAGGCTCAACTAGATGGTGAAGAAGAACAACTCCAGCAAGAGGTTGATGTAATTTTGGCAGAAATTGAAGAAACGGGTAAGGAAAAACCTGCTAGTACCAAAACTGCAATTAATTCTGCTGTCAATGCCCTTAAAGATAGTGAAGAAGCAGGATTGTTAAAGAAACGTTACGCCCAACTGCAAGCGCAGCTAGCGATTGTCAGAGCTAACTTAGCTGCACGCTATGGCGGACGTAATATGGAGGTTCAGGATTATCTCGACGAGGCTAAACACTGGTACGATAAAGCTCGTCCTCAAGCAGAATCTATGGCTGTGCAGGTAGAAGAGAAGCGATCGCAGCTTGAAGATAAACTAGGTGAAGCTGGTACATCTCTAGCAAGAAAAGAGCGCCAAATTAAACAAACGTTGAGAGAATTACTTTTAACGGCGGCTGACTTGTTCAAAGATAAGGAACCTGCTAATAAAGAGCGGGATACTATTCATAAATAAACTAGACTGCTTTTCACAAAAACCCTGATACATATAGAATTTTAGTAGGGACAGGGCATTGCCGTGTCCCTACCAAGGTATTTGTATAATTATTAAAGACTCACTTTTTGTAGGGTGCGTTAGCCTTTGGCTAACGCATCGCTTGATAAGCTGAAAAATATCTAAATCACCATAATCGTAGGACTATCGTTATAGCGGTTCTCGACAAGTGTGAGGTACAATTTTTACCTCTCTCCTAAAAGGAGAGAGGTCTTTGAATTTTTCCCCCTTCCCGCTTCGGGAAGGGGGTTAGGTCTTATATAGCAGTCGCCAATACGGTTAGGACGCTGTACGAAGAACATTTTCCATAGCAC
>JAHCSU010000331.1 GCA_023522315.1 Nostoc sp. CCCryo 231-06 | reverse complement strand
CTCTGACTCGGCAATATTTTGAGTATCAAGATATCGCCATGCTTTGGAGTTATCCCCAGTCGCGTGGCGGTCAATTAAGTAGTAGATGGGAATCCCTAAGCAATGCTTTCTAACAAGGGCTATAGCCGCGCTCGTGTAAGTTTTACCTGACCCCTGGCGACCGATTAACCACAGTGGGGTTAAATTGTCGATAATCTTCCACAGCCAGCCCTCTTCATGAGCTTTGAGCGCTTCTATCAGTTGGTTTGCTCGTTGCTGGTCAACTGATTGCTGATTGTCGCTGTCTGCGATCGCTCCCTTGGTTTTACCCTCAATCTTGCCGCGTTCAATATCAGCTTTCGCCCTGTCTCGAAGATTCTCAGCAATGGTTTTATCCATCACAGAATGATTAACAGCACGGGCTTTCATAAAGTCCTCTAGCTGTATACGTGCCTTAGCGCGTTCGTTTTCCTCATCAGTCAATCCCAGCGCTTTGCGTTCTTCTGTGTCCAGTCCTGACAGCCCATCTTTCAGGCGCTCAGTATAAAGCTGGGTCGAATGCTGTTTAATTTCACGTTTGTACTTATTATGCTGCCAAGTTGCATAGTCGCCAGTCTTTTCAAGTTCGCCCAATTCATAATCCGTGCGCTTGAGGCGTTGCGAACGCACGAGTAAGCAACCCACAATACCCCATAGCCCCATTACTGCAATCCCATATCCTAACAACTGATTAGGGTTATCTGTGGGCAAATCACGCACCCATTGAATAGCATCGCCCTTGTAGGGAATGATGCTGCCATACAATCCGTAGCGCTGCCATTCTTCAGTAAGGACAAAACGTGGTTGATTACAAAAACGTTTATCCAGTGTTATTTGACTGTGTACGCCGTTTGCTGATCTTGGGCAAAATTGAATTTGTGTCAAATCGTAAGGCTGGCGTGTTTGCGATGTTGCTAGCCCGATGATTGCGGCTACACCACACACACCAGCCAGCGCTAACTCGAAAACACCCTGTTTCATTCCCGCCCCTTAAAAATAATTGCAATAGAGCCAATAAATAAAGCCAACGCGACTGCAATACTTACCCAAGGGTCTGATTGTGGATTCTGTTTTTCAATGGTTTGGATGTCTTGGCTAATCTGGGTGACTGTTTCTTTAGTCAAATTCTCAAAATATTGATGGTCTTTGACTGCTAACCAAGTTGTGATACCTGCAAACACCAAGCCCCCAGCAGTTTTTA
>JAHCSU010000330.1 GCA_023522315.1 Nostoc sp. CCCryo 231-06 | reverse complement strand
GTCAACTGCCCCACCCACGAGGGGATGGGGCTTGTAACTAGGAAACAGAATTTCCTGAAACATACGGGGTATTGACTGACCCCTGCTCCTCCGTCCCTTGGGTAGAGGAGAGAATATAATCATCACGAACATTTCTAGAAGCATTAAGATCCGCGTGAGTCTGGTGTCCACAGTTTTTACACTGGAACCTAGATTTATGGCGATTTGTCCTCTTAGTATGCTTACAAATATTACACTTTTGGGATGTGTATCTAGGGTCTTGGTGTACTACTCGTTTCCCTAGAGCTTCTGCTTTGTAAGCGAGGAACTGCTCTTGCTGATAGAAAGCCCAACTCCCCAACCATTTATTCATTTTCTTGCCGCGTCGCTGGGTGCGAATACTGGACAAGTCCTCAAGCACAAAAATCGCTACGTCTGGTTGATTGGCTAGCTTTTTACTCACACAATGATTCGTGTCCTTCATGAACCGCTTCTCGCGTCCAGACATTGCCAATAGGTTCCGTTTAGAACTACGAGTGCCTTTTTGTTGGAGTTTACGACGATTGAATAAGTAACGTCTTTGAGTGTTTCTAATTTGGGAACTTGAGAAAAATTGACCATCAGAAGTTACTGCTTGATGGTAAAGTCCTCGGTCAATTCCCTGAATTTTCCCACTAATTTCTTGAGGGTTGTCTGACTCAAAAACCAGTCGTACCCAAAACTGTTTTGAGTGCTTTGAGTAAGTTAAAGTTGCGCCGCAAAATTCCCAAGTCTCAAAAACTTCTTTGAAATAATCAGGAATTTCTAGGATTAATTTGACTCGTTTGCCAATGCAGGACAAAGTTAACTGATGACCCCGTAAAGTCATTGTCCGCTTGTCATATCTTAGTCCTGATGTTGGTTTCTTCCTGGGAATCCTCTTGAATTTAGTGGCTTTGATTGCCTCTAGAGCATTGTCCCTAACAGTCTGCAACAAAGCAGAAGGGACACTCGGATACTGTAATCGCAATAGCGCGTACAAATCTTTGTGTGCCTTATTTTTGTTAAATGTTTTGTTCTCTATTGCCCAGTCAATATGTGCATTAAATATTTCTGCACACTGATTCATCAGATTTAAAAATCTTTCATCGGGTAAATTAACTGGGATAGAGACAGTACGTTTCATAGCTTACCAAAACGGAATATCAGAATAGCATGGATTGTCACGAAGCCAACAAGCAATACCTGCATTGCAAGCGTCATGGCTTGCTCTTATCATCCTCTGTAGAAATTCGTAATCTGGAGATTTTAACCAGTAACCGTGATTTTCTTCTGAATAGTAATCGGGATCTATATCGTTCACTTTTTGGTTTTGATTTGTTCTATAGTTAAATAATCTAATAGTTTATATGATTTGTCAATACACGCTATTTAATGAAAATATTGTCATCTTCTCACGCTAAACACTGCCTTGGCTACCACATCATATTTTGTCCAAAGTACCGTAATCAGGTACTTGAGGGAGCAATAGAGATAGAATTAAAACGAATTCTTGGTGAAACCTGTCAGACCTATGGGTGGACACTTCACGCGATTGAGATTATGCCTGACCACGTTCATGTATTTGTGCAAGCAGACCATACCACAGCGCCAGTAGAGATTGCTAAAACAATGAAATCAATCTCTGCTGTGCATATATTTAGCACTTTCAAGGATTTGAAAAAGCGTAGATTTTGGGGTTCTGGATTGTGGAGCGACGGAACGTTTTACTCCTCCGTGGGTGGTGCGTCAGAGGAGGCGGTTAAACAATATATTGCAACCCAAAAGCAACGCGGATAGTGTTAAATGATAGGGTATCGAACCCTATCATTTAACCGTGCTTACATCCCCGCCCACAAGGGGACGGGGTTTTACACACGTTCTATAAA
>JAHCSU010000033.1 GCA_023522315.1 Nostoc sp. CCCryo 231-06 | reverse complement strand
ATAAGCTGTAAGGGCGATCGCTATCGGGTTCAATTGCGGCGTGTATTGGGATGGGAAAATTACCAGCATTTAGCCGCCTACGCAGCTTACGTGAAAACTTGTCACGTTTGGATGGAAGCCAACCCCGAAGTAAGTTACGAAGCCGATAAACGAGTCCAAGACAATTTAGCTTTGTTAGTAGAGCAAGAACCAGCTATCGGCGAGTTTTTTCATAACTATAAAAGCAAAGTTAGACAAGAGCGATTAAATAAAGCTATAGAAGAAGCCAAGCAAGTTGAACGCCAACGCAACCATCAAGCGTTGCAAGAAAGCGAAGACAAATATCGCAGATTAGTAGAATTATCTCCTGATGCAATTTTGATTCAATGCCAAGGAGAAATTCAGTTTATAAATAGTGCAGGAGCTAAACTATTAGGGGCAGAACATCCCGCCGAGTTAGTTGGTAAATTATTAATAGAATTTGTCCATCCGGGCGATCGCGCTGCTGTCAGAGAACGAATGCAGCAAATAAACTTAGGCAATGCTGTACCCCTCAGAGAAGAAAAGTTTATCCGGATTGATGGAACAGAAATAGATACAGAAGTAGTTGCGTCTCCTTTTAACTATCAAGGCAAAATTGCCGCCCAGGTGGTAATTCGCGATATTAGCTTGCGTAAACGTTTAGACAAAGAACGCAGTAATTTATTA
>JAHCSU010000329.1 GCA_023522315.1 Nostoc sp. CCCryo 231-06 | reverse complement strand
ACAAACGATAATTCGATTAATTAGTGTACCTCATAACTTCGGGAAGTGCTGTAAATTAAGCTTTTTAGAGATTTTTGCGTAAGCCCTATAATCTTTATTGGGTGTTGGATTTAAAAAAGCGACTTCCTCTCAAAAGTATTTTGCTTATTAAGCGTGTCACTATAGAAAATAGAGCAGAAACTTAAGCAATAGGAAGACTAAAGAACGCTGTGCAGATAACATTTTTAGGCACGAGTTCCGGTGTACCCACGCGATCGCGCAATGTTTCCAGTGTCGCCCTGAGATTACCCCAAAGGGCAGAACTGTGGTTATTCGACTGTGGCGAAGGCACCCAGCATCAAATTATCCGGAGTGAACTGAAAATTAGCCAACTCTCGCGAATTTTTATCACTCATATGCACGGCGACCACATCTTTGGCTTGATGGGACTTCTTGCTACTTGCGGCTTGGCAGGGAATGTGGAACGAATTGATTTATATGGCCCACCTGGATTAAATGATTACATTCAAGCCGCCTCCCGTTACTCCTATACACACTTTTCCTACCCCATTAAAGTCCATGCCATCCGTCCAGGGGTAATTTATGAAGACGATGACTTCACCGTTAGCTGCGGTAATTTGCATCATCGCATTACAGCTTTTGGCTACCGCGTAGCCGAAAAAGACCGATCAGGACGCTTTGATGTGGAAAAAGCCAAAGCGTTGCAAATTCCTCCTGGTCGGGTTTATGGTCAACTTAAGCGCGGTGAAACAGTAACGCTTGCGGACGGACGGGTGATTGATGGCACTCAATTATGCGGCCCTACAGAAATTGGTCGGAAAATTGCCTATTGTACAGACACAATTTATTGTGATGGTGCAGTGGAATTAGCTCATGATGCAGATGTATTAATTCACGAAGCAACCTTTGCTCATCAAGATGCAGACATGGCTTTTCAGCGGTTGCATTCCACAACCACAATGGCAGCGCAAACAGCTTTAGCAGCTGGGGCACATCGACTGATTATGAGTCATTTCAGTCCCCGCTATGCTCCTGGCAATACCTTGGAATTGAAGGATCTTCTTCAGGAAGCCCGTGCTATTTTTCCCCGTACTGATATGGCTTATGATTTCATGATTCATGAAGTACCCAGGCGGCGGGAAGTAGAGTTAACCAAGGTAGGCGTTTAAATTTAAGATTTCCTATTGAACCCTTCTAATCTAAAATTAACCAGACTCTATCTTGAAGTTTAGTAGTCTAACTCATAACGTCCAGCAAATAGACAGCAGTTTATCTTCAGGAGTAAGTTAACTAGTTACACAATAATTTAAGGTTAACTAAGTGTATCAATAATCCACAAATACTATGGTTTAGATATTCTTTTCAATGTGTTTCTTATATTACAAGTTATTAAAATAACTTTAATAGGATAGTACTGTTGTAAATCCGAGAATTTTATAATTAAATACTTAAGAAAAATAATTAATTTTTCGTCAAGATTTTTCTTCCTTAAATAAAATATTTATTAAAAATTTATTCTTCCAACACTGATTAAGAATTTATATGCATGAATTGATGAACATGAAAGCACCAGTTGGCATAATATTGTGCCAAGTGAGCTTGTCATTGTTAGAAGAATAATTAAGTATGCTATTGCGGCTATAGGTGTAAAAAACATTTCACATTTCTCATAAATCTTCCAAATAAATATACTGTTTCGATATTAGAGGAGTTTGATAGTGGCTAAGACTAGTCTGAATCAAGAGCAACAGATTACTACTTCAGGACAAGGCGCAGTTGACATCAGACAACTATCTACTATTTTGCTTCGCCGACGTTTGCTGATCTTGGGGGTTTCCTGTGTAGTAATGTCAGCTGCTAGCCTCCTAGCTTTCATTGCCAAACCTACTTACCAGAGCAATATGCAGATATTGGTGAATTCCAATTCATCTGAAGGCACACAGTCAAATAATATCCCAGAAAGCGCATACACCAAGGTTACTGAACCAAATTCTCAATTTGTTGATTCCACTACTCAGATGAAACTCATGCTGAGTTCTAAGTTGCTTCACAAAGCCGTAGATTTACTTCATTCTGATTATCCTGATATTACCTTAAAGGATATAAATGGTCAAATAGAACAGAACAAAAAAGCACCTCTAGAAGTGACTCCAGAAGAGGGAGGTATAGGAGCTAATAAAGTTTTTAGTCAATTATTTAAAGTTTCCTTCAATGATGACGATCCAGTCAAAACACAAAGAGTACTTCAAGCTCTACAAAAAGTCTATCAAAACTATAATAAAGAGCAACAAAAAGAACGTCTCAATCAAGGACTGGCTTTTGTAAATGCTCGCCTACCTGAAATAAAAAAAGAGGTGAGTAAAGCTGAGAAAAATTTGGAACAGTTTCGCAAGAAACATAAATTACTCGATCCCCAAGTCCAAAGTAAAATCCTGCTAGAATCTCTAGCTGATATTCAAAAACAGCTACAAAGCACTCGTGCCCACCTTCAAGATGTAAACGTCCGCTACGAGAATCTAGAGCAACAAATAGCCTCCTCGTCTCAGCAGAATGCACTAATTTCTTCTCGTTTAAATCAGTCAAGTCGTTACCAAACGCTATTGAGTGAAATTCAAAAAACTGAACTAGCTTTGGCTAAGGAGCGGCTGCGCTATACAGACGATTACCCATCGGTACAGAAACTAAAGCAGCAACGCCAAAGTCAACTGTCGCTATTACGACAAGAGGTCAAAACTATTACTATTAGCAGTAAGGGAGAACCGCTCTTAAAAGAGCAAATGCTAGGGGTTGAGCCAAAGCTAGTAGACGAGTTGATTTTGCTACAGACAACTGTCTTAGGACTAACTGCTAATGAAAAGAATCTAGCCGAGTCAGAACAGCGACTTCGCTCTGAGTTAAACAAATACCCAAGCTTAATAGCAGAGTATAACCGTCTGCTGCCAAAGGTGGAAACTAGTCGTAAAACCCTTGAACAATTACTCCAAGCACAACAGTCCTTGGGACTGAAAATTACTCAAGAAGGATATAGCTGGCAAGTTTTGGCAGAACCTGCTCTGGGTAGTTATATTGGGAGCAACAGATTAGTATTTTTGGTTGGAGGTGCTGTAATTGGGCCGATTTTAGGTATCTTAGCAGCCCTGATTTTGGAAAAGTTTAATGATGCTATTTATTGTGTCGGAGATTTAAAGAAACTGACGAACCTACGTGTACTGGGGTCAGTACCAAAACTACCGTCGTGTGGTGTCAAAAAACAGCGGATGGGACTGTCTTGGAATGGGCGGCGAAGCTCAGATTCCTCTATAGTAGAAGCCACTACTAAATTACCTGTCCATGAAACCCTGGACATGATCTACCAAAATATTCAAATATTAAAATATCCCTTACCCTTCAAGTCGTTGATGTTGACTTCAGCACTACCAGGGGAAGGGAAGACAACTTTAGTCTTAGGGCTTGTAGCTAGCGCTACCCGGATGCATCGACGGGTATTAGTTATTGATGCTAATTTACATAATCCTAGCCTGCACAAAATCCTGGAACTATCCAATGACTGGGGACTATCTCTGTTATTAGTTGATGAGACGACAACTCATTTTCAAGATTACATCCAGCCCATTCACCCCTGCATTGATATTTTGACTGCTGGGCCTGAAGCAGAAGACACGGTGAAGTTGCTCAGTTCTCAACGGATGAAAGAACTAATTGAGTTGTTTGAGCAAAGTTATGACCTAGTACTGATAGATGCTCCACCTATTTTAGGTACAGTTGATGCCAGAATTGTGGCAGCTTTTTGCAATGGGATCGTAATGGTAGAGCGCATGGGAAAAGTGACGCGAACTGAACTGACTCAAGCAATAGAAATTTTGAATAAGTTGAATTTAATTGGAATTATCGCTAATGAAGTGAGTAATTCTCAAAAGGTATTGGCATCATAGACTAAAGAAGCATTGGGCATTAGGCATCCCTTCGGCTTCTCTACGAGACGCTACGCGTTAGCGGAGCTTTCGCTTTAGCGATACGCTCAGGGGAAGTGGGCATGGGGAATTGGGCATTGGAAACAGTTAGAGGAGAGGAATTCTCCCCCTGCCTCCTATCTCCTGACTTATTCACCTGATTTCTACCTTATAGCTAAAGCAAAATGCATAATTAGTAGGAGGTGGCAACCTCCTGTGTTGGAGAAGTGTCTCATCTTAAAGTAATAGACGCCATAATCCAAAGCGTCAATTAGATACTAATGTGATTAGATGACCAGCATGAAATTCCAACTTTACTTAGGCTTTTTATTTTCCCAGATTAAAGTACGTCATTGGTGGGTAAGTGTCCTCTTGTGGATTGTTTTGGTTGCCCCAGCTCAAGCGTCTGTAATTCTGCGCGTGGCAATTGAGAGGGGGGTTAATCAGGTAAAAGTGGGCAGTTCCACCACTGGGATCGTGAAGGATAGTACCGGTCGGACTCTCGGACAGTTACCAGCGATGAGTGCATATTATGCCCAAGCTATTCCTGGCGGTGTGGCTTTAGATAAGTGGCAATCTGGTTTATTTTGGATTGAGCCAACAGGTAAAGGATTCGTTTATATTGGCGATCGCTGGTATCGGGGTAGAACTCTGGTTGTTCCCACAGACAAAGGCTTAACGGCTGTTAACTGGGTTGATGACCAAGAGTATCTCTACAGCGTTCTGGGTGGCGAAATGAATGCTAGCTGGCCCCAAGAAGCTTTAAAAGCCCAGGCGATCGCAGCTCGCACCTACGCCCTCTACGAGCGAGAAAAACAGCGGAATAATCCCGTTTACGATTTAGGTAATAGCCCAGATCGTTGGCAAATTTACAAAGGCGTCATCAGTGAAGCTCCTGCAACTTACAAAGCAGTTGATGAAACAGCAGGGCAGGTATTAACTTACAAAAACCGGATTATTCTCTCAGTTTTCCACGCTTGTTCTGGGGGGCATACCGAAAATGTTGAAGACGTTTGGGGAAACACCCTGCCGTACCTGCGTGCTGTTCAAGACTACGATCAAAATATCCGCGAGTGTAATTGGATAAAAACTTTCTCCCCCAGTGAGATTAGGGCTAAATTCCCTGGAGTGGGGAGTGTGACGGCGATGATTCCAGAAACATTCTCACCTTTTGGCAGTGTTAAAGTTTTGAAAATTGTCGGCAACAAAGGTACGAAGGTGTTACAGGGCGAGGAAGTGCGGACAGCCCTCAAGTTAAAAAGTACCCGTTTTAGCGTCACCAAGGCAGCCGATGGTAATTTTGTACTTCAAGGGCTTGGCTTCGGTCATGCTTTGGGCATGAGTCAATGGGGGGCATACAATCTAGCTCGGCAGGGAGTGAACCACTTGCAAATTTTGGGACATTATTATCAAGGTGTAGCCTTAACACCAATTCAGGCGAAATAATCAGGGATTGGGGATTGGGGATTGGGCATTGGGCATTGATTATTCCCCTTGTCCCTTTGTCCCTTTGTCCCCTTGTCCTCTGCTTCCTATTCTTGGCTCCCGCGTTCCAAGCGTTTTTTCCATTCAGCGTCAACTTTTGCGGAACGCTCAACTTCTTGGTCGAGTAAGTCAGTTTCGCTAGAATACACTAAATCTTCGTTGCCAATGACTTTTTCTGCTGCAAATTGTTGGGCATAGTCGATTTTTTGTTGCAAAGCTGCATCAGGACTTGCCAATATCCTTGCTCTGGATAGGCGATCGCGGTTGCGATCGCCTATTTTGCGATTACGCGACTGAATCCAGAAATAACGCAATAACGGTATGCCTAAAAAACCTGCTCCGTAAGCTAATAGTAGCCAATGAATTCCTTGGACAAAAGCTACCAGCCCAACTAATTTAGCAGCAAAAGTGCCATCACTTAACAACCTTCCCAGTACTAAAGCACCAACAAAATTTAGTACACCTAACCCAGCACTGAGCATAATTTGCCCTGAACTTGCAGCACTAAAACGCCAGGGAAATTCCTCCAAGTGGTCTGATATTGCATGACGGCGCTTTTTAACTGCACTCACCTGCAACTCTGGGAAGTAATAAACAATTTGCCCTTCTGGACTTACCCCCGGTTGCCCATTAAATCGCATCAGAACGGGCAGTATATAATCTTCGTACTCTCTTGTATATCCCTCGCCAATATCATCCAAATATGGGGCAATTTCTTCCGCTACCACTGCACCACGGTTATTCCTAATCACCGTAGCAATTTCTTGCCACCGACGTTCTTCTAAGTTGGTGTTAGGATTACCATCGCCAAACAAAAACGAAAACACAGCTTCAAAGAAATTCAGATTGCTTTCTTCCCGGCTTTCACGTCGCCGTTCCTGATAGTGGTTATCATAATTTGGGCTAAGATACCAGAATAAATTTGGAAAATAGAAGAACCCCCCACCCCCAAAACTACTGCCCCGATTGTCGCCGTCACGATCTGAATTGGCAGCGGTAATGATCATGAAGATGGTAACAGTTATAAGGGCGATGGAAACAGTTAAGAAAATTCCAAAAGAAATGCGAATCAGGTAAAACAGAACACTCCAGACCTTTTTCCACCATTCCTCCAATCGTAATCGGAAGTATTTATTACGTAAAATTGCTCGAAAATTTTGTGGAAAAAGGAAAACTATATCACCTGAATCCGCCACTTGCAAATGTCCGCCAGCATCAGATGCCAGGGCTAACAAGCTTTGATTAGCTTCAGCGACGTTCAATCCTGCCTGTGTCGCCACATCGCCAACGGTGACACGGTAGCCCAGTTTTTCTACAGCTTGCATGATGGTGGGACTAGGAGCCATTGCTCTCCCCTCCTGTTGAAACTTAATTCCCTTTTCTTAAGTATAAAGTTTTATTTGAAGCGACTTGCAGGGGCAGGAATGAAGCATGAAATTATTAAGTATAGAAATTACATAAATTTGGCAAACCGACACCGAAGTATATTTCCCAATAAATAAACGGACACACAGTATGTTAGAATCATTTGCCTCAGTTTGGTTAACCAGCAAATTTTCTGCTCAAATATGGTTCAGTATACTCTCGCTCAAAGCCCAGAAATTATCCTTACTGTTTCTGGAAAAAATTCAGCAAAAGCCCGTGATAAAGCAATGGATCAACTCATGGAACTGATGGATGCAGGTAAGCTACCCACGGAACTAGAAGAAGGATTTGGACCTCAACAATTAATTGAAGTTAAAGAGTCAACTATTGATACTGCTAGCGGAGAGGATACCATAACACAAGCTGTCCAGGTTCTAAGTAACCTGGCCACACTCAAGCTGAAAGTTCAGGAATCACGAGCTGAAGCGTTGGAAATTCGCAAAGCGGTTGATGTTCTGTTCACCGACGAATCGGTGACAGAAGAGGAAATTACTCGACTTAAGGAAGGTTTTAAAGTTCTCAAAAATTTTGCCCAAGCTAATGTGCGTTACCAAGAAGCGCGATCTAAAGCAGAACAGGCTCGGCAGACTCTGGATCAAGCTCTCAAATCGCCTGAAAAGTAACATTTACAGACTTAGATGCATTGAGATTCGTCTTAAAAATCTAATTAAACACTCTAAAAGACAGGCTGTTATACCTGTCTTTAGATTTACTGGGGCGCTAGGATTCGAACCTAGGGATGGCGGGACCAAAACCCGCTGCCTTACCACTTGGCTACGCCCCAACGACTTCACTCTAGTTAATATAGCAGTTAGCCCTGGGTTATTGTCAAGTACTTTTATAGTTAATTTCAGACAAGGAGTTTTTACAGGAGAAGATTGATTGGTTTGAATTCCTACAGTTCAAGTTAAGTTGAAGCAAACAGGCAAAGGCAGAAAGTTCAACGAGGATGATACCTGTGATGCCTTCGCATCTAAATCTGCTCTGTTTGAGCATGAATGGCTTTGGAAAGATAATCAGAGTATATCCTTATACTAAAAAAATAATCAATCGCGGAGTGAGCAGGGGAAGAAGATATAGGACTGCGATTTGATTTCTGAAAACATACTGAGACTGAAAAGCCCATTTTATCAGGGTTTTATTTGAAATCTTGTTCAAAAATCAGATATGAGTGCTATATCTGTATAATCGTATTAGATAGAGAAATTCAGTAATTTAATGTTTGGACTTCCCTTATCTGATCGAGGGCTTGTTGCTAAAGTGCCATCAACTGGCAATATCTCCGCTTCAGGAGCATACTTAACCTTGCTTCAAAATGTAAACCAGTTACTCCATCCTCTACAATTTTAACGATGTCACCTAATCTGGACATGAGTACAGCTAAAGCACAGGCAAAAGCTTCAGCCATAGTTAAATTTATATCTGTAACTATTTCCGCAAAAAACTAAAATTTTAGTAATTATGTAGTATTTTTTG
This sequence comes from Nostoc sp. CCCryo 231-06, assembly GCA_023522315.1. GTDB lineage: Bacteria > Cyanobacteriota > Cyanobacteriia > Cyanobacteriales > Nostocaceae > Nostoc. The sequence continues at coordinate 114,733 of JAHCSU010000329.1, read as the reverse complement.
TACAAACTAATTAATCAATTGTAATTAGTTCTAGATCAATTTTTTTTCTACTTATAAAATGCAAAATTTTAGCTATTTTAATCAGCATAATTATTGAATAGCTATTTTGTGATTTAGCGAGTATCCAGTTACTAGTTTTAGCTGAAAACGTAGCTTTACCTATAGATAGACCTTTGAGCTTTTCAAGTATTTCATAGTTAGCAGCTTTGAATACCGAGCCACAATTAGGTGCTGTATTATCTTGATGTTCTTTTGCCCAAATTTGCCTTGAAGTTAGAGGATTTTCGGTGAATTCTGTTGCTTCAAACTTGAAAATTGCACTCAATATCAGTTTTGAGTGTATACCAGTAAACATAGTTTCTCGATAATCTCGTACAATTTGACTATTTTCAAGTGTTTTTATACATCCATCCTCAAAGAAAGTTACACTTTCAACAAAGTCGTATATTGTACATCCATGTTGTCTTCCTCTACCAGCGTTCATTGCTAATGCACCACCAATAGTTGCTGGTACAGATGCAAGATAATAGAAAGAATCCAGGGAGTTTTGATAACAATACTTTAATACTTCCATCACTGAAGCAGAAGAAGATACTTCAAGTCTGTTATTAGGTAAAGGATTTGTGTACTTAGGTAGTTTATTTTTCAGTATCAATGATTGAATATTTTTTTTAACAAACAGGGTGTTAGAGCCATTTCCAATTATATAAATCTTTACTTTGTTTTCTTTGGCCCAATTACAGTACTCCTGAAGGTCATCTACACTATTGATCTCTCCTACTCGCTCAAAGTAATGTCGTGTTCTATAGTGTGAAAGACTGTTTGATGTTAAAGACTCAATCTTTAAATTAGACATCTTAACTCTTTCTACTCCTTTTGGATTTTTGATAAAGATAAACAGTTTGCTTATCATTTTGCAAACACGTCACAGCCATAAAATAACCTATTTTTAAAGTATTCGTTATTCTTTATTCCTGATTTCATCCAACATTACTTTACTTTTACTATCGATTTCTGCTTCTAAAATCGCTTCAATTAAATGTTTTTTTGATTCCATAATTTTTGATTCTAGAATACTGGAGACTGATTCATAGTCAATATCAAAGATTTGCTTGTTCAATAATTGAGGTTTTAATTTTTCCGAAAATATACGGTTTGTCAAGCCAAAATCATTAAGTAAATCTTTTACCTTATTCGATTTGTCACTAGGAAGAAGTACTGTAAAAGGTTTCTGAAAAATAATAGAAAATACAGTGCCGTGAAAAGTATTAGTCACGATATAAGATGCTTCACTATGTAATCCAATCCATTCTTTTGGACTAGCAGTTTCTAAATTTATTTGCGCTAATTTCTCATATCTACCGACTGAAACTATAGTTAGATTTTGCTCTTTTGCCAGTAATTTGATAAACTCTTCCTCCTCTGCTTCCATGTCTGCTTGAACATACAATAAAAGATATTTATTTGTTATCTTTGGAGGATTTTTAAGTGCATCATACTTAATTAGGAAAGTAGGATCTAAAACTTTTACCGCTTTTTTATTGCATTCATTTGCAATAATTTCTACACTATTAGAATCACGAACTAAAATGGTTTGAAACTGATTAATCAATGTACATATTTCTTTTTGATAAGATCCTAATTTTGTTGTATTACCAAAACTTGCTGCATAACTTATCTTACGAGTAGTTTTATTACTAACAAAGTCTAAAAAGAAAGAAGAATTATACCCTCGAAAGGAATCTGTACACCATATTTGGTCACTGCCACATATTACTACATCATACTTATCATGATAGTATTTCAAGCCTTTTTTATCATAAAATCTTTTCTGGCTTAACTTAACATGAGAAAGGAGGAAGCTTCTCATTTTCCAATATTTTGAAATATTAATTAAAGATTTTTGATTAATACGAATTTTCTTACTTTCATTAATGCTAGACTTTACCCTTTTAATCGGAAGTAAAGGTCTGAAATACATCCATGCTATTTTAAGAGGTCGATAGTCTATTATTTCAACATCATAGCCTTGACTGTTAAGAAAAGTCCAAAGAGCACAAGCCTGGAGTGTTGCTCCGTAATTGTCTACATGGTGAAAAGTTAGAATTCCGATTTTCATCTTTGCTCCCTTTGATAAACTATGAATTTCGTCTTAATTTGATAGCTCAAATTTTTAGCTAATTAATTTTATAAGATTAGATAGATTTCATTTTTTCGTTAAACTATCATAGTTTTAAGTATATTTAAATTCGCTATTATTTCTACATAACAAAGCTTATACTTTTGTTTTGATTTTGATATTCAAACTTTCTCCTAAGTCAAGTAGCCGTCTGAAAAGCTTGGGCGATATTACTGAGAGACTAAAAATATAAATCGAGATACCGAATATCGCTGAAATAGCTAGTAACATCCATGCTTCAAGGAATTTTCCTAAGAAATATTTAGTACTTAATATAGTTACAACCATTGCTCCAGAAGCTACTAAAGGTACTATGTATAAACGCAGATAGTTATTTAAATTTACCTTAACAAGTTTATTAATAGCTAATAACGAAATAGGTAATATGAGGTAACCACGAATTACATAAGCAGAAGCAACAGCTACAATACCTAATCTGACTACCAAAGCAAAACCAATGACATTAGTAATTGTATTAATCACTTGTATCCATAGCCTCCAGGAAGGTTTTCCTAGCGCCAGAATTACAGAATTGTTATAAAAGAAAATGAGATGAACAGGACCAAAAAGAGATAGTACTTGCAATACTGGAATGCTCTGAATCCACTGCTCACCAAAAAATACTTTTATAAATTCAGTTGCTAATACTGGTACACAAAGAAAGATTGGGAAAGCAATGAGACTTGTGAACTGAGTAGCAGTATAGAAAGCGCTTAGTAATCGTTCTGGTTCTGCCTGTAACCTAGAAAATATTGGTAGTGCAACCTTAGTTGTAGTACTGATTAAAACCTGCATCATTACTAGCAGTAATTTGTAGGCAACCGAGTAATAACCTAATGCAACTAATCCAAGAAAGTAGCCAATTAGTAAGTCATCGGCTCGGCGATTGAAAAAGTTAATGATATTAAACGCAGATATATTAATTCCAAAGCTAAAAAGCTCTTTAGCGTGTGTGGTAGAAAATTTGAATCCTGGTCGCCAATCGCTAACTCGCCACAAGACTAAAACCTGTATAAAACTACCTGATATTTGTTGACCTACGAGACTCCAAACGCCAAAGCCTAAAAAAGCCATCCAAACGCCAACTATTCCACCTATTATCACTGCCAATAGTGAGCGGATTGCTAAACTTTTGAAGGCAAACTTACGTTCAAGAACCGCTTGCTGCACGCTGCTCAATCCATTAAATACAAAGCTTATAGATAAGCATTGGATGATTGGTACTAACTGCGGCTGTTTAAAGAAATCAGCTGTTAATCCAGCGCCAGCAATACATAATACTGTTAAAAGTATACTGATTCCTAAAGTTGTCCAGAATGCAGTGTCTAAGTGCTCTGAATCTATCTCTTGACGTTGGATAATTGCTACAGAGAATCCTTGATCAACAAAAATTTGGACAAATTCAATAAATATAGATGCTAAAGCAATTAAACCAAAAGTTTGTGGATTAAGTAAACGAGCTAGAATAAAGAAAACAACTAAAGAGACTAATTGGCGTCCCCAACTTTCTGTAACAGTCCAAATTACACTTTTAACAGCTTTTTGTCGTAAATTTGATGAATCATTAGGTGATTCCATTGCATAGTTTACCGATGAAAGAACCTAGAGTATATAGCTTTGATATTGCTGGGTGTGAGCATCTTAATTATTTATTTTCACGCCAATCAGTTAGACCTTATTTTATTTAGATTTTAGTTATAATCAAAGTTTTTTACTCCGAAAATAACATAAAAACTACATAAGGCAATGATTACCGTGAAGAAAATATTTTTGAGCTTAAGTAATTCTTCATAGAAGAGTCTACCACAATCTTCTTGGAAATTTGCAGCAATTCAAGAAACTATTACCATAAAATTTTCTGATGAGCCAGCCTATTAAATTTTCATATAAAACGTCCCGTTACTTATAATTTCTACTTTTGAGTGGTATCTAAGTTTTCTAATCAGTTGTTACGACAACATAAAATTTTTGATTTTTTTGTTACTAGAGTATATATGTGTCTCAATAATGTCGTGTTCCACAGAATACATCTTCCTTTTGCTTTTTATTAATCCCCAGTCTCGTGCAGGAAGACTGCTGCAATACGACTTGATGATAGTAGTTGCTTCGTAGCTAGCCATATAAATAGTGGAATAGTTTTAGCATAGCGACCGCAAAGTCGGCGTGGTTCTTGAATCCATCGATACAGCCATTCAAGTCCTAAGTCTCGAACTACGCGGGGTGCCCGCTTGTGAATTCCTGCATAAACTGGGAAAACTCCACCCAGTCCAATCATTACAGCTTGTATCTTATCCTTATGTTGAGCTATCCAATTTTCTTGCTTAGGACATCCCAGAGATACTAATACGGCGCTAGCACCACTAGAGTTAATCTTTTGAACCAAAGCTTCGTCTTCAGTTTCAGTCAGAGGGCGAAAGGGTAGAGGTTCCATCGCCGCAATATTCATCTGCGGAAATTCCCGCTCTAACCTTTTTCGCATCCGAGAAAGAACTTCTGTTTGGGAACCTACAAAGAAAATACTAGTATTTTGTGTTTGAGTTAGCTGACACAATGCTAGCAAAATATCCATTCCTGCCACACGGTCTTGATAAATAGCTCCCATCTTTCGCATCATCCATACCAGAGGCATACCATCAGGAGTAACTATGTCTGCATTTCGTAATACGCTGGCAAACTCTGGATTCCAATGAGCTTCAATGAGCATGTGTACATTGGCTACATATACAGTTTTACTTTCACGCCTCCTCGCCCACTTCAATATTGTTTGTACTTGATCATCAAAGCGTAAAGCAGTAATGGGAAAATCCAGCACTTTTTTAGTAGGTAGAAGCACTCTTGCCACGATCAATAACTCCTGTGTCCAAGAAAAAAATCCATAGATTACCTAGACCATTCCGAATATTCAAGAATTCAGATAAAATGACTCCTGAGTTTTTGTAGCCTTGTGTCATCGTTGGAAGTTAACACATGGAGATGCAATTGCCTTCTTAGTATACTTTTGACTTAACCGTTAATATTACAATTATTTGCTGCTGTGTCCTAGTTTACTGTTTTAAGCTAGGAATTTCAGACGCTATTTGACAAAATTCGTACTTCCTTCATAATTAATTTTTGATTTGTTCATGCAAGCATTACAATTGCGAGAAACTCCTATATATATACGTAGTAATTTATACTTGCTTTAACTAAATAGCAAGTGAAATACCAGACACTCAGCTTGCCGATTTTGATACGTAAATATGCGCTTAAGAGGTCTAATTCAAATTAAAATATTTTAAAGAATGTCTAATAGTTTTTTCTTATGACTTTCCAAATTTATAAAAAATTTAATTTAGTCTATATATTGAAAAATCCCTAAATTTTATTTTTTTCTGAAACAAAAGCCCAAAAAATAAGGGGAAGATAAACTTATCTTCCCCTGCTTTATTGTTTTTGTCATTATCTGGTTTGTTAGCTTCTTTGAGTCTTTGTCGTAACATTTGCCTTTGTTTTTTGAGTTGCCTCTTCCTTGCAGAACCGCCTCTACCTTTGTCATTTCTGCCTTCTTTACGGGGAGACTCCCATCTTTTAAGCCGCATAGCTTTTTTACCTCTTTAGTACTTGTTTGGTAGTGGGCAGGAGGAGAATCGAACTCCTATGACCGCAAGGCCGCCACATTTTGAGTGTGGTGCGTCTACCAATTCCGCCACCCGCCCATATATCCAACATTAACTAGTATACTCTAATTAAGTGATTTTGTAACAGGTCTGAAAATTAATTTTCAAAATTTTGCTGGAATAATTAGGTTTAAGAACTTTTTGGCTTACAGGCGTGGCAGGATCAATAAACTAGCGTCAATATCTTGTAGTTTGGCGCAGCCGCTAAGTGCCATTCCTAGATTTAACTCATCTTGTAGCAGTGAGATGACATGAGATACACCAATTTGCCCTGCTACTGCTAGTCCCCATAAAACGGGTCGTCCGATCAGTACTGCTTTTGCTCCTAATGCCAGGGCTTTGAGAATGTCTGTGCCCCTACGGATGCCTCCATCTAATAGTATTTCTACTTTACCATCCACTGCTGCTACTATTTCAGGTAGAGCGTCTATTGAAGCGATCGCACCATCGAGTTGTCTGCCACCATGATTGGAAACAACAATTGCTTTGGCTCCATATTCTACAGCCCGAATAGCATCATCTCCCCGTAAAATTCCTTTGATGACTAAAGGTAGTGGAGATAAAGACTGCAACCATTCCAAATCGTCCCAAGTTACTGCTGGGTTTAGCTGTTGGGCAAAATAGGTAAATAATCCAGATTCGCCTTTTTCATGGGAAATATCTAGCCCTGAGATGGTGGCGAGATTAGCTAGATGTAAGTGTGGGGGTAGGGTAAACTCGTTACGTCTATCTCTTTCTCGCTGTCCGAGAACGGGTGCATCTACAGTTAGACAAAGTGCTTTGTAGCCTGCTTTATAGGCTTTTTCTACTAAAGCACGAGTTAATCCTCTATCTTTATGGATGTAAAGCTGGAACCATCGCAGAGAATCTGGAAATTTATCAGATGCACTCGCTACTTCTTCAATGCTCTTGGTTGCCATTGTACTTAACACCATGCCCACGCCAGCTGATGCGGCAGCTAGAGCTGTCGCAATTTCTCCGTCTGGATGAGCTAGACATTGAAAAGCCATCGGCGCAATTAATAAAGGTAGTTGCAGGGGTTGCCCTAAAATGGAGGTAGTGAGATTGCGTAGGCGTAGCCCGTCGTAGACATCGCTTACATCGACTAATACACGAGGTCGTAGTTTGATTCGCTCAAAGGCAGCACAATTATCCCGCAATGTGATTTCATCCCAAGCACCACTGCTATAGTAATCAAGAGTCATTTGAGATAGATGCTCTTTTGCTAGCTTTTCGTACTCAAACAGATTTATGGGTTGAAGGCGATGGTCGTTGGGTACAACTGTCATGGTAGAGGCTGTGGGTTAAGCAATGGGATGTTTTTTAATCGGATTTTCCGATTGAAGAAGCTTAAGGAATAAGAATTAAATAACATACAATTTATGTCCGACAGCTTACCTCACCCTCAATCCCTCTCCGATATATTGGAGAGGGAAGCTAGATACAGGATGAAGTTTTGCATTTTTTTTAATTCACGTTCCTAAGTAATCATCGATTTGTTAGTAAAGGTGGAAAACCAGTATCTCAGACTGAGTTCTTCTAAAGGAACCTATTTAATAATTCTTCCCTGGATAGTTGCAGTAATAAAGGGGTAAACTCCTCTGGAGATAATGCCAATAAAGCTTTAGTAATTCCTCTTAGTTCTGCATCTAAAGAATTAAAGCGAACTCGCAACAAATTTTCTATAACATTACGACGTTCTGCTAAAATTCCTTCTTGAATTCCTTCTTGAATTCCTTCTTGAATTCCTTCTTGAATTCCTTCTTGTTTAACTTCTGCTAATTTTTGCTCATAAATAGGTGATAAGCGCATAATTAAATCTCTATCCTCCTCGTCTATATTCTGATTGAATTCTAAGGTAGTCTTTAAATTCAATAATAAATCAATTGCTTTGGAACGTAAGGGATTATTTTGGGGAAGTGCTTCTAGTTCGTCTATTGCTTGTTGCTGAACTCTTCCCTTACCTAAAATTCTCAACCATAGTGTTTCTTCTGTACACGGTAATTGGTGAATTACCACAATTGCTGTTCTAAAATAATCGCCTAAAAAATGTACTCCTATTCCCAAATTTTCTTCATCTAGGTTAGTTCTAAAACCATCCAATATAGATTCAGAAGCCGTGGGTGATAAAATCCACAAACGTGGTAATTCTGATTCTGCAATCCGAGTTTTATCACCTTTAGCTTGACGTTTTACTTCAGCAAAGATATCAAACAATTTATTTATGCAACTACGGATCTCCGCAATTGTAGCTGCATTTCTAAATGGTTCAACTAATGCAGGTTCAGCCGCAAATTTTCCTAACAGCCCTAATTCTATTGTATTTGTCGATTGGGGTGAAGGTACAAAATAAACATCAATCTCTCGGATTTGAGCCGGAACTTTCCGACTTGTTTCCACTTCTCCCAATGGTTGTAACAATTCTTTAAGATAGTCTTTGGCGAACTGGTCGTAAGGAAACCTGGTCATTAGCTGATTTTTTGGCTGTACCAGCATTTTACATCAGAGTCAATCGCCCACAGCTTGCCTAAAGAACTTTAGCAAGTGCGATGTCTACGACGGGCTGCGCCAACGCATGAGCGAATTATCTGGAGTATTGTAAGCTAAAACACATCTAATTTACATAACCAAATTTCATTAGTCGCTCTACCAGTTTCGCCATCCGCCTTTGGGTGCTACTTCATCACTTGTAGACTTCAATCCATGACTTTGGATTAAAGATTGATATTCTGTACTGCTTGCCCAACGGTCGATTTCTCGCGCCCGCAGCACTGGCACTGGATGGCTTAATTGGGCTGTGCGGGCAGCTTTGACCATTTCACCTAGTTCAGTCTTGCTAATATCATCGTAAGCGCGGGCTTGGGCAACAAAGGCATCAAGATTCAGTTGTGGCGCTAAGGTGGGGGAACCACCCGCCAGCTTCATCAATACTGACATGACAACTTTGGGGTCTTGGGTTGCTAGTAATGCGGCGCGATCGCAGGTAAACTCAGCACAGCGTACCCATTCTAATAGCTGTGCCTGTATCGCTTGAGCAACGAAGGTTCCGACATTAGGCACAATCGCCGCAGCTAATATTAATAAATTTACAGGCGTCAAGTAAACGCTATGGTCACACTTGAGATGCCCCAACTCGTGGGCAATTACTGCCTGTATTTCCTCTGGTGTGAGAATATCAATCAGAGATGTGTGTAGCACAACAAACGGCTGCTTACCCCGCACAGCAAAAGTATAGGCGTTGGGAGCCGGATGTTGCCGGACGTACAACTGGGGAGGCTCTATATCCAGGATTTTACAGGCATCTAACAACAGCTTATATAAATCGGGCAATTGCTTTTCACCCACCAGAATGCTGGAGGCAATATTTTCCACATAGAAAACCTGCTCTGCCATTGGCCCAAGCCAATTTCGCACCAACATATCTATGCCTGGTATTTGCTTGAGCGTTTTGGTAGCTTCCAGGTCTAATGGATGACGAAATGAGTCAGCTTTTAAACCAATCAGCGGGGTTTTGAAGAAGGACATAGTGCAGCAAGCTATAAAAAAACACAACTATAGAATCTGGCTGGTTAGATAAACAGCCACCCACAGTTAGTATAACGATTTAACTAGGCTGGACAGGGGGAACAAAGGGAGAAAATTTTACCTTGTCTCCCTCATTCCCCTTGTTCCCGCCTCAGTCTCAACCTATCAATTTCAACTTGACAGGCTACTGATGGTGGAAGCAATTTCTGCATCTGCTGATGTTTCACCCACACGCAGGATTTTAGCTCCCAATTGCTGCAACTTCATATCGAGTCGATCATAGCCGCGATCGAGGTGCTGTAATCCTTGAATTGTGGTTTTTCCTTCTGCCGCCAGTCCTGCTATGACTAGCGCGGCTGATGCTCGCAAGTCTGTACCTAATACTGGTGCGCCAGACAATTTCGGTACTCCCCGAACGAAAGCAGCGTTGCCTTTAACACGAATGTCTGCCCCCAAGCGATTCAACTCTGAGGCATGACGCAAGCGATTTTCAAAGACAGATTCGTTAATCACGCTGTCGCCTTCGGCCAATGTCAGCAAAGCCATGAACGGCGCTTGCATATCTGTGGGAAAACCTGGATGGTATTGAGTTTCAATATCCGTTGCCTTGAGAGTTTTAGCTGGCAGAATGCGTAAGTGTTCAGGCTTTTCCTCAATTATTGTCACCCCAATATCCCGCAGCTTGGCAATCACTGGTATAAGATGTTCCGGAGCCACTGGCGAGAGAAGAAGTTCGGAACGGGTAATTGCTGCTGCTAGCAAAAACGTCCCGGCCTCAATGCGATCGGGAATGATACTGTAGTCAACAGAATGCAACTTGGGGACTCCTTCGATAATAATCCTGCTAGTCCCCGCGCCCTTAATTTTCGCTCCCATCGCGTTACAGAAGTTAGCCAAATCAACTACTTCCGGTTCTCTGGCAGCATTTTCGATGATCGTTTCGCCCTCTGCGAGGGTAGCCGCCATCATCAAGTTTTCTGTAGCTCCGACACTGGCGATGTCTAAGTAAATCTTCGCACCTTTTAATCTCCGGCTGCTGCCAGGGACGTAGGCATTACAAATGCCATGCTCAATTTGTACTTCCGCCCCCATTGCTTGCAATCCCCGAACATGCAAGTCAACTGGTCTTGCTCCAATCGCACAACCACCAGGTAAGGGCATCTGCGCTACTCCCAATCTTGCCAGAATGGCACCAATGGCGAAGAAACTCGCCCTCAGTTGGGTAACTAGTTCGTAGGGAGCTTTTGATGTTTTAATTTCGCTAGCGTTGATGTCTAAAATATCGCCTTGCCGCGTTAAGCTTACACCCAAAGCCAATAACACCTGACCCATCCGATCTACGTCCGCCAATAAGGGGACATTGCGGATACGACAATCGCCCGGACACAGCAAGGCTCCAGCCATGATTACCAGTGCTGCATTTTTTGCCCCGCTAATTTTCACATGACCTCGCAAAGGATGCCCACCCCAAATTTGCAAGACTGAGGAGTCTGCTTCTGGAGCAATTTTGACATCTGGTAAGCTGGTAGAAGGATTGATAAGCCTACCTCCAAAAGTAATACGTATTTTATATGTTTGAAGTTGGTTTTGATTCTACAGTAAAGATTCAAATTGTCCACGTTTTAGGGCAACATATTGCATAAAAAAATAATTTTTTGGTGAAAGATACGGGCTAAAAAGAAGCAATGGTGAGCCTTTTGAGCTTTTAAAAAATTTAACAAAAACGAATGAATAAGTAGGAGTTTTAAGCAAAATTAAATACTCAGTAAAATAACTTAAGTGTTTTCTAAAAATCAATGCCGTGCTGTTCAGTTAATATTTTGATTCGACCTAGTTTCCTGAAAAACTCGTTTCCAGTCTGAGCCTGGTTTAAGAACCGTTATATTTTCACTTGACAAAGGTAAACAATTACGCAATAATAAAGAATTGTCGATAAGCACAAGTGCGAGCGGAACTGGCGGAATGGCAGACGCGCTAGATTCAGGTTCTAGTGCCGCAAGGCTTCCGGGTTCAAGTCCCGGGTTCCGCATATTATCAAGTTAGGAGTTAAAAGTGAAGAGTTATGAGTTGAAAGAAAACTAAATTAACTCCTACACAGACGCGATTAATCGCGTCTCTACTGCACAGACGCGATTAATCGCGTCTCTACTCCTAACTTTTTGATGTTGACCAGTTTACAAAACTCCCTAGTCAAGCAAATCCGCAAACTCCACTCCACGAAGGAGCGGCACAAGCAGCAGTTATTTTTACTAGAAGGGACACACCTGTTAGAGGAAGCTTGTGCGGTAAATTACCCACTAGAAACAGTGTGTTGTACTCCAGATTGGCAAGCAGCCCACTCATCACTCTGGGAAGAAGCTTGTAGCCGATGCGATCGCGCCGAAATTGTCAGTAAAGAAGTCTTGGATGCGATCGCTACTACAGTCCAACCGGATGGTGTGGTTGCAACGGCAAAACGAAGCGATCGCCAAACTCCACTACCCTTTACTGGTATAATGCTAGCTTTAGAAACCGTGCAAGATCCCGGCAACCTGGGTACGATGATCCGCGCTGCTGCTGCTGCTGGAGCATCAGGGTTGTGGGTAAGTGGAGATAGTCTAGATTTAGACAGCCCCAAAGTTCTCCGGGCTTCAGCAGGGCAATGGTTTCGCCTACCAACAGCCGTAACCGAAGATTTAAAAGCTACAGTACAACAAAGTCAGCAGGCAGGAATGCAGGTAGTGGCAACCTTACCCAGTGCGACTTTAACTTATTGGGAGGTGGACTGGCGCAAACCCAGTCTGATTTTACTGGGAAATGAGGGTGCTGGATTGTCGGCAGATTTAGCAGCGATCGCAGACAAACAAGTAAGAATTCCTTTGAGTCCTGGGGTGGAATCATTGAATGTAGCGATCGCAGCCGCTTTAATGTTGTACGAAGCTCGGCGGCAAATAAGTCAATAGTTTGGAGAGACGCGATTAATCGCGTCTGTACAGGAGTTAGAACTCATAACTTTTCTTTAGTTTTTGTTATTTCTTCGAGATATTGTTCAATATCAGCAACTGCGTCCTCAAGAGCCGCTAAATCAATTTCTGTCAAGTCTTGATCGAGTTCGACTTCACTGAGACTACTAGTATGCAGTTGTGCTTGGGGGATTTCTTCATCCTCAGTTGAACTTTCTTGTAAGATATCCTCCAACTGATCGAGGGATTCTTGAAATACTTGATCGGCGACACGGCGCTGTTGTGGCTGACTTTGCTCCATAATATTGACTTGAAAATCCTGATTTACTAAGCTAATTTTGATTGCAGTTCCTACAAATTTAAATTTTGTACTTATAACATCATAGTTGTGTATTCTTGCTCGTCAGCATTACCTGGGTAAAAAATCAATCATTTGTTTTCATTAAATGGCGAATAACAAACCATTTTTAGTTTGTAACACCTGGGTTTTGGATTTGCAAAAATTTGTCTAACATGACACTGGGAATTGGTCGTGGGCGCATTGTCTGTGCATCCACCCAAACCCATAGTGCCTCTGCCGTTACCAACAAATTATCTTGGTTTTGTTTACGAATTTCGTAGCATCGCAAGGCACGAGTCCCACGCATTTCCTTCAACCAGGTAGTGACTTCTAGGGTATCGCCTGCTACTGCTGGGCGTAAATAGTCAATTTCTACTCGCCGCATGACAAATACGCCACCTACTTGCCGATATACATCCAAAGTTAAGCCCAGGTATTCTGAATGCTCAATGGCTGCTTGTTCTAGATAATTTTGGTAGACGGCGTTATTTACATGCCCAAGGGCGTCCATCTCATAGTGGCGGACGCGTAGCAGAGTTTTGAACGGTAGCATAGTTTAGTTAGTAGTGCGGCGCTGTTTTTTATACTTCTCTATATTAATTTTTCTATTTCAGTGCCTTTACTACCTCATGCGTAGACATCGCCTGTTCGCGTTCAGCGCAAGTAGTAATTTTTAATGGCTCAACCACCTTGATTTTATATGGCTCTGCGCTCTTGAGGGGCACACCACTGAGCTATTGCTTCAATTCGTGCTTGCTGGATTAATTCCAAAACTTATGATTGATTACAACCATAGGTAGATGCTAACAACTCCTCACCTTGTTTTTTTGCCTCGTCAGATGATGCACCAAAGGTCATGATTTCTTCGTCTTGGTTGGCTGTAATTCTCTCAATTGAAATGATACAGATATATTACGGTTCATTATGTCTTATTTGTTGCACCATTATTTACCTGCCTTTTTCCTGTTAGTTATGTATATTTTCAAGTCTAGATAAATCACGAGTCAAAGGGAAACATCGTCAATATTTAAGTAGTTTGTGATTTGAAAACACTAACTTTTATACATAATTAAGATAACGTTAAGAATTTTCTCAAAATCGCTAAATTTTGGAGTGTAAACAGTTACGTATGGGAAAATTAATTTAAGCATCAACAAATATCTTTTTGTAAATTTTTGTTCGTTTTTTAGATTTCAGTAATGCGTTGAGATACATGCATTGGCACTGGCTGCATGAATTAATTTCAATCTCTGTTGGTTAATCTCTGGGATTCAGTAAATAAAGGCTGATACCCTTAAAGATTAAGTTTTATTTACTCAATCCAGACTTAATTAATTGAGTCAGTGCAAGTTTAATAAAAATTGGAGGTTATAAAATGGCAATTCGGAATAACTTAGTTACCAATTTCTGGCAAAAAGTACAAAAAGATTCAGTTAGTTGGGGATCTTTAGCTCTTTGGATCAGTGCATTAGTTGTTATGTTAGTAATGCTTACCATGTTTGCTAACGCTTAATCTCAGCAAGTTGATTCTAGTTCCTGGGCAACAGCCTGGGAACTAAACATAGGGTAGACTTTCATCCCTAGAAAACTCAAATTATGAACTGCAAACTTCTGGCAACAGTCGTAGTGCTAGCTACTACTAGCTTTGTTACTCCTGTTAAATCTCAAGAACCTACTACCGACACTCCAGCAAAATCGAATCAAGTTTTGAATGCTTGTATCCAAAATCAAGCAGAAACTTTACCAAATCCCTTTAGTGATGTGCCAAAAGACCATTGGGCTTTTAAAGCGGTTATCACTATGCACTACTGCGGTGCATTCCGCAAAGCTACACCACCAGCTTTATTTCAAAAACTGCAACCAACAAATAGCCAGCAGCAACCGCAGAAAGAACCGCAGCTTCAAAAATAGGGCGTTGCTGACTAAAGATATAAAAGTTTGAGTAGCAATCGCCGATTGAAATTTCGATGGGCGTTGAGATCAAGAGAATTGTGGTAAATGTAAAAAGTTTACTATTCGGTGTCTAATGGTATTTTCGCCTTTTGAAACACCTGCTCAACAGTAAATTCCAGTCCCTCAAATAAAGAATCTTTGAGTAATTCTTCTCCCATAAAAGTTTGTGGTGCTGCATCTGGATAAAAAACAGTTATGCTTCTGGCTTTACTATCTACCACCCACACCCGCAGCACCTTAGCATCTAAATAGTCTTTGGCTTTAGCTGCCATTTGTCCAAAGCTTTGTCCTGGTGAGAGAGTCGCAGTCTTGGCGGTTTCCGCCGATTGCGATAGCGTAGCGTTAGCGAGTCTTCGAGCGTCACTCTCGAACCCGAAGGGGGAAATAATCTCAATCACCAAATCAGGAGGAACAGAACATGCTCCTTCTTGATCCCAGTCAAGGGGTAAACGTCCATTAGAAATATATAAAATATCTGGTATTGGCATCCAATCTCGCCCTCGACGGGTTAATGCGACAGCTAATTCTGGGCAAACTTCTCCTTGACCCTCACAGCATTGCTCAATCAAATTCAGAAGGACGCGGGTAAGTTTAGAGTGGAATTTTTTTGGTGACATTTTAGAAATTGCTTGACCATCAACAAGTTCATAAGTTATATCCGACATTCCGCACTTCAAGATGTAACACATTGATATTCAAGAAGATTTCCTGATAATGCTCAATGCTTAAGTATTAATACTGACAAATGTTGGTAATTTGTGATTGCTATTTAACCACCATTAGCCAGACATTGGAAATCTTCGTGTATTACACGATGAAGTGCGGAATGTGGGTTATATCTCCCTCACCTGGTGAAAGATTTAAGAACTCTTGCAAGGTTAATTGATTTTTAGCTTGGAGTATCATGGCTGATTAATTCGTAATTCGTAATACCTTGGCTACGCTCAGTACAAGTTCGTAATTCGTAATTGAAGGACAGAGCAACTAATTTTTATTCTGACTCCTAAATTCTTCTTGAAATTGTTCACATTCCCCGCAAAACTTGCCGAATGATATCTGATGGCACTTCATCGGTAACTGTAACTACACCAATCTCTGTTGGTAAAACAAATCGCACTTTTCCTGCTTTGACTTTCTTATCTAACTGCAACGCCTCAATAATTGCTTCAATATCTACCCCAGTTGGTAACTGAGTCGGTAAACCTGCTTTTTGAATTAAAGCATTTTGACGTTCCGTGTCAACATTTTGCCACATTCCCAATTCCACTGCAATTTGACCGGCTGCTACCATGCCAATGGCCACCGCTTCACCGTGATTTACTAGACGATAACCAGTCAAACTTTCCACTGCATGACCGATAGTATGTCCATAGTTGAGAATCGCCCGCAATCCGCCTTCTTTCTCATCTTTGCTAACAACATCAGCTTTAGCTTGACAAGAACGATTTAATATGGGGTGTATCAGGTCAGGTTTTACATAGCGGAGTTGGTCGAGGCGTTTACTTGCTTCCAATTGGGCAAACAATTCGGCATCCCAAATTACACCATATTTAATAACTTCTGCCATTCCTGCCCGAAACTCACGCATAGGAAGAGTTTTTAACACATCTGGGTCAATTAATACTAGACGTGGCTGATGGAATGCCCCAATCAAGTTTTTACCGTGGGGATGATTTACGCCAGTTTTGCCACCAATTGCCGAGTCTACCATCGCTAAGAGAGTGGTAGGAACTTGGACAACATTAATGCCGCGCAGCCAAGTTGCAGCTGCAAAGCCAGTCATATCGCCAATTACACCTCCGCCCAAAGCCACCATAGTAGAAGAACGTTCTAGGCGGTTTTCCAAGGCGATATCGTAAAGTTTTTGGATGGAATTGAGGGTTTTGTAGCGTTCACCAGGTGGTAGGGTGCAGCTAGCAACTTCAAATCCAGCAGATGTCAGGGATGTAATTACTCTTTCGCCAAAATGTTTAAAAATCGTTGGATTAGAAACTAGCAGTACTTTCTTGCCTAGCTTGAGACTGGCCATCTGCTGACCTAGTTGATCTAAACTCGAAGGTGCGTTAGCGTAGCTCAACGTTCGCGTAGCGTCTCGAAGAGAAGTTATCGCAATCTCATAAGACTGCTCTGGTAAATTTACATTAATTACAGAAGTCATTGCCCAAACCCTAAACAAGCGCCCGTGGGCTGTATTGTATCGCAATCTGGGGAGTGGGGAGTGGGGGGAGAATAACTAATGACTAATGACCAATGACAAATGACCAATGACTAATGATTCAATAGATTTAGGAAGTATTGTGGAGAAAAATAAATGTTTGCAATTGCAGCTTACATCGGCTTTTTAGCTTTGTTCTTTGGTTTGGCTGTCGGTTTGCTGTTTGGTCTGCGGACTGCCAAGATAATTTAGCCGAGACTCTTGTGGGGCGGGCATCTTGCCTGCCCTCAGTTAGGGACGGGTGAGACACCCATCCCACAAGAAAGTATTTATCCGACAACAGCCGGACTTGCTACCTTCTCCTGTCTTTGGGAAGGCGATCGCATTCCCAAACCAAGTAAGTTCAGCATTTCTCGATCGCTATCGTAATCTGGACAGGGAGTTGTCACCGTCAACATTTTGTTGTCGTCGCTAGAAAAGATAGAATTGGCTCCTGCCATAAAGCAGAAAGCTTGTTCAACTTGAGAAAGTCTAGCCCTACCTGCACTAAGACGCACATCGGAAGCTGGCATTAAAATTCTAGCTGTGGCAATCATCCGCACAATATCCCAAATGGGAACATCAGGCTGATTTTCTAAAGGTGTGCCTGGTACTTGTGAAAGAATATTAATTGGCACAGACTCTGGATGCGGATGTAAGTTTGCCAGAGTTTGTAACATACCAACCCGGTCATCAACAGTTTCGCCCAAACCAAGGATACCGCCGGAACATACAGTAACATTTGTCTGACGGACATTCTGGATTGTATTCAAGCGATCGCTATAAGTTCTCGTAGTAATAATTGTGCTGTAATATTCCTGCGAGGTATCTAAATTATGGTTGTACGCGTAAAGTCCCGCTTCTTCCAATTTCCTGGCCTGATTTGCTGTCAACATACCCAGAGTGCAGCACACTTCTAAACCCATTGCGGTTACATCCTTGACCATTTCCAGGACTTCCTCAAATTGTGAGTTATCCCGCACTTCGCGCCAAGCAGCACCCATGCAGATGCGACTAACACCAGTTTCTTTCGCTTTCTGGGCGATGCTAACTACCGTTTCCTTTTCTAGGAGTGCTTCCGCTTTTACCTCTGTTTTATAGCGAGAAGATTGGGCACAGTAGCTACAATCTTCTGGACAACCTCCGGTTTTAATAGATATGAGCTTACAAACTTGTATTTTTGTTGGGTCATGATATTGGCGATGCACGCTAGCAGCTTGATAAATAAGCTCTAGCAATGGCGTGTTGTATATCGCCCGAATCTCTAATTCCTGCCAATCGTAGCGTATTCCCACCACATCACTATCCTTCTTGTAGACTGGGTTAAATCTTGAGCTTTCTTCTGGTAGAATTTCCTGCGGTACAGTGTTTGGACAAAGCGATTTTATCGAAGTTATGCCGCTTACTGTGCTTTATCAGCCATTGACTCTCAATCCTTGCGCTCTAGATATTAGACATCAGCTTATCAAGATTTTGGTTGAATGGCAGATTCACAGCCAAAATACTCAGCCTATCTGTTGCAAGTAAAGCGAAAGCATGACGTTTTCGGCAAAGAACCCATACCTACACCACTGATTATCCAAATTGGAACAATAATACAACTCATCTCGCTGCTGCTAAACCACGGTATGAGAGAATTTACAAAATCTAGAGAATGTTTTAGGAAGAGATCACGCCGATTATAGTAATTTATGATATCAGAACTGCCACTCATTACAAGCGATCGCCTGTTCTTACGAGCGGCTATCCATGAAGATATACCCCAAATTCTCAAATACTTTATTCATAACAAAACCTATCTCACTCTATTTTACCCGCTTTGGGCTAATGGTTTTTTCACCCAAGAGTATTGGCAGTATCAAATAGAGAACAATTTTCTGGAATTTATTAATGGTCAATCGTTAAAGTTATTTATTTTTACCAAAAAAAATCCCACCGTAATTATTGGAACTGTAAATTTTAGCAATTTTGTCCGAGGAGCCGCTCATTTTTGCTATGTGGGATATAGCCTAGCTGAAAGTAAACAAGGTAAAGGATATATGACAGAAGGGCTAAAAGCCGCTATTCAATATCTTTTTGAAGAGTTAAATTTTCACCGAGTCATGGCTAATTATATGCCTCACAATCGGCGCAGTGGCAATGTACTCAAAAGACTCGGTTTTGTCATTGAAGGATATGCTAGAGACTATTTATTGATTAATGGGCAATGGGAAGATCATATTATGACAAGTCTGATCAATCCTAATTGGCAAGCACCTAAATTTTAAAATAATTCTTAATTGAATTATTATATTTATAAATCCCGAGCTAACTTTATCTCATATATTTTTCAATATGGTGTGGTATTTCGTCTAAAATTACGAATTACGAAGACTGGCGTATTTGCTCCAAACTTCGGTTGAGCCAATCTTCATACCAATCATAAAAACTTAAAGGCTGCTCCTCATTGCTATTTGGATGAGAATCATCAGGGTTGATGTCATGGAAAGCATGACAAAAACTCAAAGAAGCAGGATATATTCCATTATCATTAGTACGGTCATCTATCCAGATTTTTCCTGACTGCTCCCCAGTAATGACTAAAATCGCATAAATTCCACAACCATAATTTGTAATGGTGAGAGTACCCTGGATAAATTTATCGTCGAAGTAGTCATCATTTTTGCTAACAAAATCTGTATTATTCTTGACAATTAAATCCAATTCATTCCATGCTTTTGTGAAAGGAAATGGTTTAGAGATAATTTTGTAGTTCTCAGGGTATAGTTTTTCTGGGATGACATCTTCAGATTCAATTCCCGATAGTCCAGATAAGCCGTATCCTGGCCCTGCACCACCATTACCAATTTCTAAGAGAAAGTTTCGATATTCACTTGGTAGCGTAATGTTGTATCTAGATTCAAACACTTGAATATCTTTGTTACTCAAGCAAGGTTTGAATTTATATTGGTGTGATTCTGAGCCAAAAACCTCAAATGTAGCGTCTAAAATAGCTAATTGAGTTAAGTTTTTCTTTAATTGTAAAACTTTATCCATTATGCGCTCTAGATTTTGATGCTGGCGCTGCCATATTTTAGATATGGGTCGCTTTTTGCGTCTATGCTGATGTTGAAGCCAGAGGTAGTATTAAGGGAAGAATGAATTAAGCTTTGCTCGTAATGACTCTGGCTGAAACCCCAAACTACAAAAATTCTAGCAATCCTTTTCTCTCCCTCAACTACGAAAGCGCCTTGGAATCTCTAGGCGACGACTACTACGATGAGGTTGCAGCAGAGGAATTTCCTCAACACCTCCTGCGTTGGCGTAACGATGCACTACTACCCCGATTGGGTTTAGACCCCCAAGTAGTCAAAGATGAAGATTTTATCACAGCCTTTGGCAAATTTCAGGGGCGTAAACCCTTGTTGGCATTACGTTACCACGGCTATCAATTTGGTGAATATAACAGACAGTTAGGTGATGGTAGAGGCTTTCTGTACGGACAAGTCCGCGCCACTGATGGCGAATTGTACGATTTTGGCACAAAAGGTTCTGGGAGAACGCCTTACTCCCGTGGGGGCGATGGTATGCTCACGCTCAAAGGTGGAATGCGGGAAGTTCTGGCTGCGGAAGCACTACACCACTTGGGTGTACGTACCTCGCGCTGCCTGAGCATGATTGAAACAGGTTTACCCCTCTGGCGGGGCGATGAACCTTCACCTACTCGCTCATGTGTGATGATTAGAATGAGCAGTTCTCATATTCGGTTTGGCACTTTTGAGCGACTGCATTTTTTCCAGCGTCCAGATTTAACTAAGAAGCTGTTAGACCACGTAATTGAGCAGTATTATCAACACTTAAGTGCTGAACAAGATAAATATGCTTTGTTTTACGCCGAATTAGTGAAACGAGTTGCAGAACTAGTAGCGCAGTGGATGGCGGCTGGCTTTTGTCATGCAGTCTTAAATACTGACAATATGTCGATTACCGGAGAGAGTTTTGACTATGGCCCTTACGCATTTATCCCGACTTATGACCCATCGTTTATAGCTGCATATTTCGACTATTCTGGACGCTACTGTTACGGTAATCAACCAATTATTTGCCAGTTGAATTTAGAAATGCTCCAGGAACCTTTAAAGGCGATTATCGATAAAAGCGAAATGGAAGCTGGATTAGCAATGTTTGCTGAGTATTATCAAGCTGAATACAGTTCTTTGATGTTGAAAAAGTTAGGTTTTGAGGATTTGCCACATCCAGAAGCACGGAAACTGTTGAATCTAACGGTTGAATTTTTGAAAGATAGCCAAGTTGGTTATCACCAGTTTTTTTATGAGATGGCTCGGACTTTTTCATCAAAATGGCGAGATGAACCAGGTTTTGTGATGAATAATTCAGATATTGTGCCAGTACCGGGTGCGTCAGGAATTTTTGATGATTGGTGCATATTATACCATAAAATCTTGAATGATTTTGATAGCATTCGCACTGATGTAATTGCTCAAACTCTAGCTGCCCATAATCCAAAAACCGCATTATTAAGACCTGTGATTGAGTCTATTTGGGAAGCAATTGCTCAAGAAGAGAATTGGCAACCTTTTTATGAGTTAGTCCAGGCAATTCAGTCTAGGAAATAGTAAATTTACACCTATTTTCTTTTTTATAAAGATAGACTGTTGACACGACGAATAATCTAATAAGAGACGTTGTAATGCAACGTCTCTAGGACTTATGCACGATTTAGGGAGTAACTAACCACAGAGGCGCAGAGAACGCAGAGAAATGAGAGTTTGAGAGATATTTTGCATAAATCCTAGCCTCTACAAACAATTCCGAATTGAATTGCGACAAAATACATAGGTCAGTTGTAAAATATCAAAGTAAAATTTTATTCAGCATTGGTGAGTAGAAATGATGACTACACAGACTAAACTCTAAAGTTCTGATGGTCTGAAACCTCGCTTCAGTTTTGTTTTTGCCTGCGTGGATTATTTTTTAAGTCCGCACAGGTATATTTTGTTTGTGTAGTAGCGAATTTTATTCACCGATTGTTTCTAAACTCATAACAAAACTTTTTGCCAATTTATGTTCCCGGACGAGAGCGAATACGATCGGGTATATGATGGCGATCGCCTAATATTTCTAACAAAGGGCCATTAACATCAAATTTAACCATACTTACCGACGCGACCAAAATATTCACCCGATAGCGATAGCGTCCCAAATCAATTCCCAGTAAACTGCAAAGCAGAATCCGAATCGTGGCTTTATGGGAAACTACTAAAACATTACCTTGGGGATGTTTTTCTTGAATTTCAGCAATTACAGGCATAGAACGGTTAACAATATCTACCGCAGTTTCTCCACCTAGTGGTGCATTCCAAGCGGGTTCTGTCAACCATTTTATATAGTTTTCTGCGTAATTCTCTTCGACAAACGATTTACTTTTCCTTTCCCAAGAGCCGTAACTACCTTCTCTAAGTCCGTCACGCAACTGCATATCCATACCGATAGCATCACAAAATGGCTTGGCAGTTGCAATTGTGCGCTTCATCGGGCTAACATAAACAGCCTCCCATTTCAATTTTTGATAAACATCGGCAAAACCGGATGCCATCTGCATCCCTTCTGTTGTCAACTCCGCATCAGTTTCACCACAGAAATTACCACTTTGACTAAAAGTAGTTTCTCCATGTCGCAGTAAATATAAATTGAGTGTCATAGCTTGGTTCGCAATTGGGATAAAGGAGTTGGTGCAAACATAAAGTACCATCAATCTCGCAATCGAATATGTGACAGCAGGACAAAGTAATCAACGAAAAAAGTCAATTCCCCCACAAACTTTTGAAATCGAAGATAAAAGTAGCGGTTTCAGCTAGTACTAGGATAGTGCCTTAGCCTCCGGCATAACACACCCGACAAAATGGGATTTGGGGTAATTAAATTATTTGTGTGTACACCGTAAGACGCAGAGAGAGGAAAGAGGAATAATTCTGATACAAAATTTTCAAATTGTTAAGTTTGGGTATTAAAGTTTTCAGTTCTACTGATTCCCTACCTTTAACTAAACTGCTGGGCATAAAACCGCGCATAGCGATGCTCTAGGGCTAATAATTCTTCATGGGTTCCCGATTCGACAATTTGTCCCTGTTCGAGAACTAAAATACGATCGCACCGTCTCACTGTCGATAAACGGTGAGCAATAATAAATACTGTCCGTTTCTCCATCAATCTTTCCAGCGCTTCCTGTACCAGCGCTTCTGACTCAGAATCTAATGCTGATGTCGCCTCATCAAGAATCAAGATTTGGGGATTGAGCAGAACAGCACGAGCGATCGCAATTCTTTGTCTTTGTCCACCAGATAAGTTTACCCCACGTTCACCCACCCAAGTCTGATAACCTTCTGGCAGTTGGCTAATAAACTGATGAGCATTAGCAATTTTCGCCGCCTCTTTCACTGCTTCCATGTCAAAAACTTTTTGTCCAAAGGCGATATTTTGGGCAATTGTCCCCGAAAACATGATGGTTTCTTGAGGAACAATCCCAATTTGTCGCCGCAGACTATGCAGCTTCACATCTCGAATATCAACACCGTCAATGAATATTTGACCAACTTCGGGGTCGTAAAAACGGGGGAGAAGATTGACAAATGTGGTTTTACCAGCACCAGAAGCACCCACAAGAGCGATCGCTTCACCGGGTGATACTAATAAGCTGATATCTTTTAAGACAGGCTCACCTGGCTTATAGGCAAAGGATATATGACGATATTCTACTTTGCCATTGACTGGAGGGAGAGCGATCGCATTTACCTTTTCAATCACCGTCGGCTGAATTGCCATCAATTCAAAAACGCGGTCAACAGATGCTTCACCCTGTTTAAATTCGTTGTAGTTGTTAGTAGTATGACCAATGGGATCAATTAACAGCGCCGCCGCCGCCAAATAACTGAAAAAATTCGCCACTGTTAAGTTACCTTGGGAAATTTGCCACGCTCCCACAATCAGTAACGATAACGCACTTAAGGCTTCCAAAAATCCGATGATGGGAATCTGAATCGCTTTCAGGCGTTCGGCTGAGTATTTTGCTTTGAGACTGCGTTCTGCTTCATGGCCAAAGCGGGCGATTTCGTAATTTTCGGCTGCAAAAGCCTGTACTAAACGAATACCGTTAAAAACTTCTGAGAGGATGGCTGATAAACCCGACACGCGATTTTGACTTTTCAAGGAATATTTGCGTAACCGTTCCCCAAACCAGCCGACTAAAATACCCATCAGTGGTGCAACTATCACTGTTGCTAATGTCAGTTGCCAATTCAGGTAAATCATGTAAATCGGAATTGCCAGCAACTGCAAAATACAGGGGATAAAGTCGTGAAATACTTTATTTACAACTTCACCAACCCGGTCAACATCTTCGGTGAGGCGGTAAGATAAATCACCTGATTTTGCTGTTTCAAAATAGCTAAGATTTAGCTTTTGAAGATGTGCATAGACTTGCTGACGGAGATGAAAAGCAACTCTCAAAGCAGCTTTTGCCATGTACATATCTTGTATAGACTGAAACAAGCCTCTAACAAGAAATACTAAGGCACAGCTACCAGTTATTTGAGCGATCGCTACTACATTACCTTGGGCAAAGGGAGTTGCCAATTTACCGGCAAGATTGATCAACACTAATGTCGCCAGCACGTATCCCAAGATACCAATAAGTCCCTTGGCGATGGTTTTCCACTGGAGTCGGATATAAGGCAGAAGTTGCCAGTAATTAGAACGGGTTTTCAAGCTCGAAAGTCCACAACGATATTTTTCCTTTGTTTGACGCTAGCAGTTTTTGGGGAGTTTCTGAACAGTTAACTCATTAATGACAAACTCTTTTAGCGTTCATCGTAGAGTTTCCCAGTGTTCTTTTATGATTGAAATGGAATGTTCATTCGAGGGGTCTTGCTTTATGAAACTGGAAGAGTATTTCAACGCGCTTGCACCAGATGACATCCGACTCAAAGGAACCCGCATTGGGATTGAGAGCATTCTTTACGAGTATATCTATCGCTGCAAAACACCGGATGAAATTGCCGAACAATTTCATACAGTGACGTTGGAACAGGTTTACGCCACAATTTTGTATTACTTGCATCATCGTTCAGAGGTTGATGCCTATCTGGTAAATTGGTTGGAATTTTCCCGAACTATGCGCGAAGAGCAACAGCGAAATCCGTCTCCTGCCAGGATGAGATTTTGGCGGATGCAAGAAGAAAACGCTCCAAAGCAGTTACAGGAAAGCTAATGGCAATCCGCTATCTGTTGGATGAACATCTGAGTCCTACATATCGTTTACAACTTGTGCGCCGCAACCCTGAATTGATCGTGCGAATTATTGGGGATTTAGATGTGCCACCCAAAGGTACTCCAGATCCAGAAATTTTGATTTGGTGCGAAACCAATGGATTTATTTTGGTGACAAACAACCGTAAGTCGATGCCCGGACATTTAGCCGATCATTTAGCTTTAGATCGCCATATTCCTGGAATTTTCACCATTGATGCAAACCAAAGCATCGGACAAACTGTTGAAGAATTAATCATCATTGTGGCAGCTTCCTTTGAGGATGAATACCAGGATCGAATTGAATATCTACCCCTGAGCCAATAGCGCATTGTTCACTTTTTCACTCCAGTTTTTCGCGCCCCTCCTACTAAGATAATTTTTGCTGTTTCTCAACAAGTCGTCTGTTAATTTCTTGGAGTTCTTCGCAGTAAGGTATCCATAACTCTTTATCAACTTGCTTCATCGCTTGCTTGATCTTACGCATATCTTTTTTGCTGTAGCTGATTTCAGGTATCTCGGAAACTCTTTTACCCATTTTTTCGGTAATCTCTCATCGTGTTCGAGTAATTCCTCCACTCGTTTACAATACTTTTCTTGAAAGCTAAAATTTAACTCACGCCTCTCAATTATTTCTGGTAAAAATTCATCATTTATTTCGGTCATAGCGAAAAGTTCAGTACATATTAAGCAACAAGATAATTTTACTCAAATTACCCTCTAGTTTTGACGATACGTTATGCTGCCGCTACTGCGTTATAAAAAATTAGCCCCCTCCTTACTTGTAAGGAAAGAGCTAAACTAATCTTCAAATTTAATTACGAATTACGTTAGCCCAGCGTTAGCGACGTAGGAGCGTCGGAACGAGCGTCATTACGAATTACGAATTACTTAATATCCGCCTTCTTCTTCGTATTCTGGCTGTCTTTCCTTGACTTTCTTAGGAATATTCACGGGCTTCGGCGCATCTTCCCAAGCATCGCCGTCTACGTCGTCATAATCATCGTATTCGTCAACATAAGGCTTGCTGTAGGGCTGGGCTTCATACTTTAGCGGCTGCGGTTGTTGATACCTGTCGCTGCCCGTTGCCTCGCTCCAGTTATCTTCTTCCTCATCTTCTTCGTATTGAATAGATTCATACTGCCGCGCTTTCATTACCTGACGCTGTGGCCTTTCTTCTTCCACATAGTCTTCTGTCCATTCCTCTTCCCGCGCTACGGGTTCGGGGGCGCGAACTTTTTGCCTGGGTGGCTGCAATGGCACTCCACTAGGCAGTTGATTGGCTGGTGCAACTGTCCGAGGTGGAGTATAGCCGTATTCTTCTTCTATATCTCGCTCCCAAGGTGCTTTGCCGATACCCAGACGCTCTAGTAAACCAACTGTCAACTGGTTTACCCGTTCTTCGGCTCCCTCAAACACAATCAACCGATTGGGGCCAGTGCTGACAATTTCATCGACTGAGAACTCGTAAGTACTCAGAAATTGATCGGGAATTTGGGGCAATCCTAAAGAAGCAATGACTATGGAGTTAAGCTTCCCGGTTTCGCCGTTGAACTTGAAGCCCCGAACTTTGCCTAAGACTTCACCTGTTTCTGTAATTACTTCCCAGTTAATCAGATTGCTGAGAGATTCAACTTCGATATCTTCAATTACATCTTCGTTATCAACCAGGATGACATCACCAATCTGGTTGATGTTGTTGAGGTACATATAGCGCGGTATGCCCGAAATAGAGATCAGGCTGTCTCGCAAACCAATTGCCACAACCTCTCGTTGATCAATATCAACCCAGACTTGACTAACGATGCCTAGCCGCTTGCCGTTGTCGCGGGTAATCACCTGGGTATTTAATATGTCGGAACGCCTAATTATCTGTTCGGAGGTCATTCTATACCGAGTCCTGATCTCGAATCCGGTTTATCCATACACTATTATTAACAAAAATTCAAGCAGATGTATTGGATGATTGTAACTTAATCCCCAAAACTTGAGTGTAAGCTCCTCGTGCTTGAGTAACGCCGATTGTGCGTTCGGCTGATTCTATCATCGGACGACGCAAACTCACAACTATAAATTGCGCTTGTTGTGATTGTTGCTTAATCATTCTAGCTAATCGTTCTACGTTTGCCCCATCTAAGAACATATCTACTTCGTCAAAGGCGTAAAAGGGCGATGGGCGATAGCGTTGCAGGGCAAAAATAAAGCTCAAGGCTGTGAGTGATTTTTCTCCCCCAGACATGGAAGCTAGGCGCTGTACGGGTTTACCTTTGGGATGTGCGACTAAATTAAGTCCACTGCTAAAGGGATCTTCGGGATTTTCTAGTTGTAAATAGCCGTCGCCGTCTGAAAGAATGGCAAAAATCGATTGAAAGTTTTCGTTGACAGCATCGAATGCTTCTTTAAAGGCAAGTTGCCGCAATGTGGTAAAGTTTTCAATCCGTAAAAGTAGTTCGGTGCGTTCCCCTTCTAGTGTTTCTAATTTTTGCGTCAGTTCTTGGAGACGGTTTTGAGTGCGTTCGTATTCTTCCAACGCCAGCATATTAACAGGTTCCATTGCCTGTAAGCGTTTGGTAAGCGATCGCAATTCTTTCTGCAATTCTTCTAAATCTACTTTATCTGGAACTTCCGGCAAGGGATTAGGTAATTCTGCTCCCACATCCCGTAACTGGCTTTGCAGGCTAATTAGTTCCTCCCGCCGCTTCTCTTGGGTTTCTTTGAGTTTTTCTATTTCCCATTGCAATTGTTGTTGGCGCAAAAGGTGCGATCGCACTTCCAATTCTGTAGCGTCGCGTTTTTGTTTCTCTTCTCCCAAATTTTGCTCCATTTGACTGAGGTTGGCGCGGGTTTGGGTGATTTGGTTGTCTATCGTTGTGATTTGTGAAAAGACGCGATGAATCGCGTCTCTACAAGAGATTTGTTGGGTTTCGTATTCGGTGATTCGCGTTTCTGCTTCTTGGATTTTTTCTTGTAAACGTTGTTGCTGATTTTCTAAATTTTTTAATCTTTGTTCAGCTTCGCGTAATGCTGTCTCCCGTTGTTGCAATTGTTGCTCTTGAATTTTTATTGTCGCCTGGATTTGTTGCCATTCACTGGGAGTTTGGGATGCTTCCAACTCTGCTAAAGCGTGTCGCAATTGTTGCAACTGAGTTTCTTGTCCCGGTAATTCCCGCTCCAAAATTTCCAATCGGGATTGAGCAGTGGCTAACTTTTCGCTGTTTTGGGCGAGTTGCGATCGCGTCCCCTCTAACTGCGCTGTTAAATTCTTAATGTCTTTCTGCAACTGTTCCAATTGCAACTGCTGTTCGCGCCTCGCCTGACGCGCTTCTGTTAGTTCTTGGGTGAGATTTTTGGTTCTGGTTGATAAAGTTGCGATCGCTTCAGTACAACGCTCTAAAACCCGCTCAATGTCCACCAAACGACTTCTTAAAGCGA
Source organism: Nostoc sp. CCCryo 231-06 (assembly GCA_023522315.1). Lineage (GTDB taxonomy): Bacteria > Cyanobacteriota > Cyanobacteriia > Cyanobacteriales > Nostocaceae > Nostoc. Next base: position 86,208 of record JAHCSU010000329.1, on the reverse strand, counting down.
TCGCTTCATCAGATTCCGCAGCTTCCGCATTGCCAAACCGTAAGGCTGAACGCTGGGTATTACTACCACCAGTCATTGCGCCGCTAGTTTCCAGAAGTTCACCATCTAAAGTGACGATGCGATATAACCCTAAATTTTTCCGCGCCGCCTCAAGGCTGGCAAATACTACCGTGTTACCGAAAACATAGCTAAATACATCTTTGTAACGGCGATCGCAATCGACTAAGTTAACAGCATAATTAACGAAACCGCTAGCAAAACGTAGCGTTGCATCTTGAGTAAATTTAGGAGCGTGAATTTTATTCAGTGGTAAAAAAGTCGCTCTCCCTGCACGTTTCTGTTTGAGCAGTTCAATACCTGCTGCGGCGATGCTGTCATCTTCCACCACAATATGTCCCAAACGTCCACCGGCAGCCATTTCTAAAGCTAGCTGATGGGGGGGTTCCACCTTTCCTAACTGCACAACTAAGCCACAAAGTCCAGGCATTCCCGATTGTAAAATGACTTTACTAGCTTGGGTTCCTTGGACTTCTTGCTGTGCCTGCGTTTGCGCCTCTATTTTATCCAACTGGCGTTGTTTTTCTCGTTGTTCAAAAAGTAAGCGTTTTTGAGTTTCCTGTTGGATTTGCAATTCTTGTTCTGTGGCTGAGAGATTTTGAGCTAAATTTTGGATGGGTTCACTAGAGGCGTTAAATTCCGTTTCAATTTGACTACACTCAGTTTGTTTTTGGGCTAATAGCGGTTCGTCGCGTTCAATTAACTGAGTTTGCTCTGAAATTAGTTTCTGTAACTGATTATTGCGTTCAGTGAGTTGTGCTTTTTCTGTGCGTTGCGGTTCTAGAGTTTGCAGCAGAGTTTCAATTTGACGGTTGAATGCCGTTTGTTGCTGTACCCACGCTTCGGAAGCCGAGGCGATTTCGGCTGCGGCTTCGCGGGATGTTTCTAAGGCTTGGTGTGCTTCATTTCTTTGTTGCTGGGAAGACGCGATGAATCGCGTCTCTACAATTTGTGTTTCGGCAATTTCTTCTAAGGAATGTCGGTGTTTTTGAATTTCTTGCTGAGTTTGAAGCAGACGTTTGGCGGTATCTTGGGAAGCTGTTTGTAATTCCGTTAACTGACGCTGGAGTTGTTTTCGTTCTGCTTCTTGGGTGGCGAGGGTAGATTGTACCGCCAAAAGTTCATCTTCTCCCAATGCTTTTACATGGGCATTGAGTTGTTCAAGTTCAGCAGTTTTTTGGACGATTTCAGAATTTAGGTTTGTGAGTTGGGTAGTGAGTTCACTAGAATTGCGATCGCCTGTTTGAATTTCGTGAACTAACTTTTCTTGTTGTGCTTGTAGCGATCGCCATGATAAAACAGCTTCCCAGGATTGTTTCGCCAGAAATTCTGTGCGGAGTTTTTGATATTTCTCAGCTTTAGCCCGATCTTGGGAAAGGCGATCGCGCTGTGCAGTTAATTCTGTCTCAATAATCCGACAGCTATCTTCCTTTTCCTTTACCTCATCTAAAGTTGATTTGGCTTGGATAATCTTGCGATCAAATGCCGCCACCCCAGCCAATTCATCAATAATTTCCCGACGTTCCCGCGTATTCATCGAGATGATGCTGGTGACATCCCCTTGCAGCACCACGTTGTAGCCTTCAGGATAAACCCGCAGGTTACTTAATTCCCCATGCAATTGTGTCAACGTGCAAGCTTCACCATTGATATAGTAATTCGACGTGTAACTTCCTTGGTGAGTGACTCGCAGCCTTCTAGTAACACTCCACTCTGCCGATTTTGGCTTTTGGCTTTTGGATTTTGGATTTTCTTCCTCTACTTCCTCTACTTCCTCCCTTTGCGCCTTTGTGTCCTTATGTGAGATTTCATCTGACAAATCAAATGTCACAGTGACGCTAGCTTCAATAGAAGCGCGTCCTTTAGACGTTTGGGTGTTATTTACCAAATCTGGCAAGCGATCGGCTCGCATTCCCTTAGAACTGGAGAGTCCAAGGCAAAATAGCAGTGCATCTAGAATATTAGATTTACCCGAACCATTTGGCCCAGATATGACAGTACACCCCGGTAGCAAAGGGACTGAGGTAGTGCCACCGAAGGATTTGAAGTTCGTAAGTTCCACGCGCTTGATATGCACCATAGGCGCTGGTTCACTGGGCTAATGAAGAACAAGTGTATCAACTAATTGAAAATTCGCAAGAGGGTAGGGGGGAGAATTAAAGATTATCGAACCGCAGAGGCACAGAGAACGCTGAGAGGGGAAGGAGAATCGAGGTTTAGAGAAAACTGATTCCAGTCTCATTATTTATTGCAAGAGTATTTTACAAGTATGTAAGATGATTTTAGGGGTAGATATAATAATCAGCTAAAAACTAAAACTGGCTTAGGTTTGGTTGAGTAACTAAACCCAACTCTTTCGGGCGTGACTACTAATGAACTCACGTTTATTTAAGCAAAAAAACAGGGCTTACGCAGATGTAAGTCCTGTTTAAATTTTCTGATGATGTAAGCTGATTTAACTAGCCCACGGTTAACTGAGAGCTTCAGTTATTCTTTTATGGCATTTTCACAGCTTCAACTTTTGCTTCCACCTTCACTGTCTTCACACCTTCAACTTCTTTAGTCAAGGTTTCAGCTTTCTGGAGTTCTTCAGCAGAAGTTGCTGTACCTTTGAGGATAATTTCACCCTCTTTGTTTTCAACTTGTAACTTATTGCCTGGTAAGTTTTTATTCAACTTTTCGCTAACTTCAGTTTTCAAGTTGCTCTTAGCTTTTGTTGCTGCCGTTTTTTCAGAATCGGTTTTAACTTTAGTATCTGTACTAGCTGCTAAAGGAGTCGTTTGTGTTCCTGGAATGGCAATAGTTTTATCCGCAGTTTGATTTATCTGAGAAGCTGGTGTTGCTGGTGCTTGAGCGGTTTCATTAGTAGTGCTAGAAGTTTCTGAACCAGTTTTAGTAGCCTCTTGGCAGCCAAAAGTACCAACCACCAAAATGCTACTAATTAGTAATAGAATTAGCTTTTTCATTATCTTCTCCAAATTGAATACTAGAAGCGATTAATTGAGGTGTGTGTGATTGTGAGGAGCAGATGTTAAAAAGCAATTAAATGTGAAGTAGCAAAATTTCCCAAGCAATTGCTCAGGTTAGTGGAAATTGAAACTTAGACGATTTCTTGAGGCTAAGATTTTGCAGCCATTTCTCAGAAGCGCCAATTCAATTTTACTGACGGTTGCTAACCAGGATGCGTCTGCATACAGTCTGTAGCTCTCTATGAATTTAATGTAGATGCCGAGTAGCTCTTTCGGTGGTAGACTGTGCAGCCTTACAGTAGTGACTCGATGTTATCAGATTTAAGTCAGTTTGGCGATATCTAAGCCTATGCAACTCAAAACTTCAGCATTTTTGCAATTCTGTGGCAGCAAAATTACCAACAAAATGTTACTTTAGAAAACTATGGCTTACTTACAATGCCCCAAATATCAGGAAATATTAGCCAATGCCATACCTTACTTCCGCCCGCGAAATTAGTGCCATTGTCGCTGAATATACCAACGCTAAAACGCTGTGGATAGATACAGAAGTTGCTGACTATAAAAGCCGTAATCCCCGACTATCGCTGATTCAGGTATTAGATAATCCCAAAGATATGAGTGGCGATCGCGTCTACCTTTTAGATGTCCTAGTTCAGCCTAATATTATAGCTGAATTTATTGAAAAAATTATGATAAATTCTGCAATTGAAAAAGTTTTTCACAACGCCAGTTATGATCTAAAACTTCTCGGTAACAAGAAAGCCAAAAATATTACTTGTACTTTAGATATAGCAAAAAAAATTCCCTACTATCTTTTACCTTTACCTAATTACCAACTCAAAACCATAGCTACATCACTTTGTAGCTTTAACAATATCGATAAACAAGAACAAACAAGCGATTGGGGAAAACGTCCCCTGACTGAAGAACAAATAGAGTATGCTTACTTAGATTGTATTTATCTGGCTCAAATCCACTCAAATTTATTAGATTTACAAGCCAAAGCCAGTCCCGATCCCGCAACGGAAGACTTAATATCACTAAGTACCAGATCCTCGCAATTTGAGCAACAATACAAGTTGTTAAATTCAGAATTTGAGCATTTGCAAGAACGCATGAAAAAAGCCATGCAAACTCAGAATATATCGGAAACTGCCTATTACAAACTGACTAGTTATGAACGGACTACAGTCAAAGCTACTTTTACAGAATTAGCAAGGCTAGCGCAAAGTGAAGGTATTAATTTAGATTTCCCAATCACACTCACTCAGAAACTCCAAAAAGATTTAGGGACAAATCTGGAACAACTCTCTGTAGATATTGAAAAAACCATCTCTTGGCGGCTAAATCCTAAAACTCAAGAAAGTGATATTGAGGATGAGTAAATTGTTTAGATAGCTACAAATTCTAAAATTTATGGAGTTATTGTCTTAGAATAAATCTTAATATTTCAGTTTTCTTTCAAACAGTATTCTAAAAAACATGAACAACAGTAGGTTACTGCTCAGAAATCCATTGTCAAGAATTACATAGATGACAATAGCAAAAAGCCAAAATGACAAGTTTTATACTTTATATTTCATGATTTTTCCTTAATATAACTATTAAATAAATTTATTGAATATCAGGTAAATCTATAAATTAGCTTTAAATGTCTATCAAAAGTTAGAATAACTATTGAGTTAAAGAATTAAAATCTAGATTTTGGTACTAATTGCGTTCAGGTGTTATGGCAGTTGATATTAAATTATGAGACGGCGTTTATTTAAACAAAAGCGAACAAGGGTAAATCAAGTATTTACCATAGCTATTTTTACTACATTGACAGCAATTAGCAGTGTTTCTTGTAGTAAGAATGAGAATGTTTTGGTAACAGAAATAGGAGTCAGTCAACCTAGCCGTAGTTCAGCTACAGCTTCCATTGGTGGGGAATTCTATCTTCAGGGAAAGAATCAGCATTTAAACGGCGATTTACAAGCTGCGATCGCTTCTTATGGTAAGGCAATTGCTCAAAATTCTCAATATGGCGCTGCCTACAACGGCCGGGGATTAGTCTACTTTGATTCGGGAGACAAGGAAAAAGCGATCGCAGATTACAATCAAGCACTTGGCATCAACCCTAACGACGCGGAAGCCTACAATAACCTGGGGAATGCCCGCGCCTCATTAGGAAATAACAGAGAAGCAGTTAAAGATTACAGTGAAGCGATTCGCCTGAATCCCAACTATGCCGAAGCCTACAATAACCGAGGAAATGCCCGCGCCACCTTGGGAGAAAGAAGAGGGGCGCTAGATGATCTTGACCAAGCGATTCTCCTCAACCCCAAATATGCGATCGCTTATAATAACCGAGGAAATGCCCGTGCTGCCAATGGAGAGGCACAGGGTGCGATCGAAGATTACAATCAAGCCATTCGCCTCAACCCTAACTTTGCCCCTGCCTACAATAACCGGGGAAATTCCCGCGCCACCAATGGAGACAAACAGGGTGCGCTCAAAGACTTACAACAAGCAGCAAGCATTTTTCAAAGTCAGGGTAACAACGACTTATATGAACAAGTGATGAATAATATCAAAGAACTTGGACAGTAGGGAGTGGGGAATGGAGAAGCAGGGGGAAGAATAACTATTAATTATTGACCAATGCCCAATGCCCCATGCCCAATTCCCAATATCCTATTCTTCAATCAATGGGCTGCGGAGGTCTTCTACCAGCGCTTGAATTTCTGCTGGAGGAGGAGGCGTTAGGCGCGAAACCACTAGGGTGACAGCGAAGTTAATTAGCATACCCAAAGTACCAATTCCTTCGGGAGAAACCCCAAAAAACCAGGGTTGCATACCTCCAAACTTGACGCCGACAATGTAGATGATCGTAAAAATTAAACCCGTCAACATGCCGGCGATCGCACCTTCAGAATTGGTACGCTTGTCGAAAATCCCCAGGAAAATCACCGGGAAGAAACTAGCAGCAGCTAAACCGAAGGCAAAAGCTACCACCTCACTCACAAATCCCGGCGGATTCACCCCAAAATATCCGGCGAGGACGAGGGAAAAACCCACCATGATCCGCCCGACAAATACCCGTTTTTCTTCTGAGGCTGATGAATCGATGATCCGGTAGTAGATATCGTGGGCGATGGAACTGGAAATTACCAGCAATAAACCTGATGCTGTAGACAAAGCAGCAGCCAAACCGCCAGCCGCTACCAAGCCAATCACCCACGGAGGGAGGTTAGCTACCTCTGGGGTGGAAAGTACGATGATATCTCGGTCAATCTTGATTTCATTGGTGTCTTTATTTGGAGTTAACTGGAGACGCCCATCCTTATTTATGTCATCAAAACCCAAAAGTTTAGTTTTTTCCCACTTCGCCGCCCAGTCTAGCTGCTGCACTTCTGCAACTGTATGATTGTGCAGGGAATCGATCAGGTTGTAGCGGGCAAACATGGAGAGGGCTGGAGCAGTTGTATAAAGAATAGCGATAAATAGGAGTGCCCAACCAGCAGAATAGCGAGCTGCACGCACACTTTTCACTGTGTAAAATCGGACAATAATATGGGGTAAGCCAGCAGTGCCTACCATCAAAGCAATAGTGGTGAACAGTACATCTAGCATCGACTTGTTCACAAATGGCTCAGTATACGGTTTAAACCCCAGGTCAACTTGGATTTTATTGAGTTTGTCAGCAATATCACTGAAGGTGAATGCTAGTTGGGGAACAGGATTACCAGTGAGAAACCAGGCGATCGCGATCGCTGGAATCAGGTAAGCAAAAATCAACACACAATACTGTGCTACTTGTGTCCAGGTGATGCCTTTCATCCCCCCCAACACAGAGAAAAAGCCCACGATCACCATCCCGATGATCACACCTGTATTGATATCTACTTGGAGGAAGCGGCTAAAAACAATGCCCACGCCCCGCATTTGTCCAGCAACGTAGGTGAGGGAGATAAAAATGGCTGCAACTACTGCCACCAGACGAGCGATATTAGAGTAGTAGCGATCGCCTACAAAATCTGGCACTGTATACTTACCAAATTTCCGTAGGTAGGGAGCCAGTAATAATGCTAGCAGTACATAGCCGCCAGTCCACCCCATTAAATAAATAGAACCGTCATAGCCCAAAAAAGAAATCAGCCCCGCCATTGAAATAAACGAGGCTGCGGACATCCAGTCGGCGGCGGTGGCTGCACCATTAGCAATTGAGGGTATTCCTTGACCTGCTATAAAGAAGTCTTTACTATTTTCGACTCGTGATTGCCAACCAATATAAATGTAGGCGACGAAGGAAAGTCCAACTAATACAATAGTCCAAATTTCAACTGACACGGTTTTTCCTCACTTCTTGAGATTGTATTTGTGGTCTAGTTTGTCCATTTGAAAGGCATAAATGAAAATTAAGGCCACAAATACCAGGATTGATCCCTGTTGCGCCATCCAAAAGCCAAAGGGTACGCCAAAAAACCGTATCGCATTCAAAGGTTGAACCAACAAAATACTAAAAACTAGGGAAACCAATGCCCAGACAATTAAAAGATTACGAATTAAAGCAGTATTAGCACGCCAATAAGAACGGCGTTGATCTTCATCCATTGTTGTTCATCATCATTGCGTTTGTGCATCAAAATAATACCAATAAGCCGTTGATATCCTGCCTAATGACTGTATTAATTTTTAAATTATTTAGTAAATAATATTTACCATTTAAGTAATAAATACAACTAAGTAGCATTTAGTTGAAAATTCCCCTATAGTTGGTTGTAAACAAATCTTGGTTGAGCAAGCTGAAATATCCAATGTATCATTAGTAATACAATAAGTTTATATACAAAATCTTTAATATAGACTACGTATTATTTTGTAGGAAATTTACACCTTTAAATGCTATATATTGCTATTTTGAAGCTATACAAGCAATTGAAGCTCCTAAAAGTGAGTAAAGTTAATTTTTAAAATATACGAATAATTACTATAGGGTTTTACTGAGTAAATTTAATAACATAAATATAATAAGCTTGTTATTACACACATGGGGCATTACCAAAATATAGTAAATTATTATACAAATACTGTCTTAACCAGCTTTCCAATGTATTGCAATCGGTATAGATGATAACTTCTATCATCATGGTGAGAAAAAGCTGATTTTAACCAACTGATTCGCTTCATTCTCAACAACCCGCATCTACATAGATTTTTTAACTAGTTTTAGAAGCCGCGCAAAAATAACTTATCTAATTTATTTGTGAGCAACCTTGATTCTCAAGGTTTGCAGTTTTTAAATTGGATAACTTTTTCGTGCGTGTCTTCAGAAAGCGCGGATTTCAGCTTTAACCCTACCACAAGCCAGAATATATGTTTATCCAAACACTAATCACAAACCCGATTCATTTTTTCAGAATCGTTGTAATTGTCATATTCTCCATCACTTTGCATGAACTTGCTCACGGCTGGGCTGCGATGAGTCAGGGAGATAACACTCCCCAACAAACTGGTCATCTCACGCTTAATCCTGTAGTTCACATGGGTAAGGAATCGATCATCTTTCTCTGTCTCATGGGTATAGCTTGGGGACAAATGCCTGTCAACCCCTCTAAGTTTCGCTCTGGGAAGCTAGGCAATATTTTGGTATCAGCCGCAGGCCCCTTGTCGAATCTGGCTTTAGGCATTCTATTTATTGTGCTGCTCAAACTTTTCTTTAATCCTAGTCTTTCACGACTCTTGAGTGTCGAATTTCTTTACCTAGCGGCTCGGATTAATTTGACGTTATTTCTGTTTAATCTGCTGCCAATTCCACCACTAGACGGCTTTCATGTCTTCAGTGAAATTTTTCCTCAACTAAAGCCACTGCAATATACTCAATTCGGACTCTTTGCCATGATGCTTCTATTTATAATTCCGGGTTTTGGGAGAGTACTTGGTAGTATTGCTGATTTATTTATCCAGTCAGGATTGGGGATGTAAACAGCAAATTTTTAGGCAAAGGAAAATTTGAATGAAAATCAAGCAAAAAGTTATAGTTGCTGCTACTAGCATTGCTGCTGTGCTTCTGCCATCTGGAGAATCAATAGCGAGTATATTACCTGTAGGCTAATATAGTAATCAATGGCATTCTGTAAACAATCATTTAGTCAAATCTCCTCACGAAATAAGTCAAAAATTAATGGTTTTGCAACCAGCACTATTTAATGTGTTAGGAAATTTGGGAATTGAAAAAGATAATTTTGTAACCTGTTTGAATCAGGAGCGATCGCCGTTTACTTCTTCTATTGAATTATTGATGAGATTATTGATTATTGGAAGTTTTAGTTCTGTGGAAATTGCAGGTTATTCTTCCTTTGTAGAGCGCTCCTGTCAAATCATTAATAAAAATTTAAAAATCATTTACTTCAGTCTTTTTTTGTTATTGTCTTTACAGATTATAAGTAATGTTATTTTTTTAATGTCTTCACCCACAAGTTCAATTTATTCTACAATTCGTCCAAACTCTAGCTGTATTTTAGGGAACCCATGATCCATTAATCGTAGGTTTCAATTTTGTAGGTTAGGGAAGTAGCTGAGTCGCTAGGCTTGGAGTGGGTTGGAACAACAGAAGGCTTTGTTTGTAAATCCTGTTGTTGCGGTGGTTTTGCTACGGTACTTTGGAAGAAATTACAGCCAACGAGAGTTAATACTGAAACTAGCAAGAGAATTTTAGATTGTTTGTAGTTCATCTATTGGGTAGCCGATGTTTGCCTACAAAAGTTTATGCAAATAATATGTCAATGCTGTGCCAACAGGATGGAAACTTTATGACTGGTTGTAAATTAAAAGTCAAGAGTTAGGATAAGTTTCTTCATGATGCTTAAAAAGCTGCGACTCAATTTCAGTTCTTTGTTTGGCTTGTTGCTGCTGGTGCTTTGCCTGTGGGCGATCGCTAACCAATTGCATGAGTATAATTATCGTGATATCCTCAACGCTCTAGCAGCAATTCCCAAAAGTCGCTTAAGCTGGGCAATTTGGCTGACAGCGTTGGGTTATCTGGTGATGATTGGGTATGATATTTTAGGTTTTAGCTACATTAATCGTTCTTTAAGTTGGAACAAGATTGCTCTAACCAGCTTTATTAGCTCTGCGTTTAGTAATACCATCGGGTTTGCCTTACTAACTGGCAGTGCCATCCGTTATCGATTTTATGCTAATTGGGGAGTTTGAGCAGTTGCGATCGCACAAGTAATTGCTTTCGCCAATTTTACTTTTTGGCTGGGGATGTTTGCCGTTGCAGGTTTATTATTTCTCATCAACCCCCTTAAAATTTCCACTCAAATACATTTACCTTTTGCTACTGTACGTCCCATCGGCGTGATTTTTCTGTTATTAGTTGCTATCTATTTAATTGGAAGTATTTTTATTAAACAACCGTTAATAATTCGGGGACAAGAATTTCGATTTCCTTCGTTTAAAATATCCCTGGTTCAAATGGCAATTTCTAGTTTTGACTGGATTCTTGCGGCGGCAGTTCTTTATGCTTTACTTCCTAGCAATATATCTTTGTCATATCTAGACTTTTTGGGAATTTATTTACTAGCGATGTTTGCAGGTGTGGTTGGTAATGTCCCTGGTGGTTTAGGAGTATTTGAAACTATAATTTTGCTGATTCTATCTTCAAAAGTTTCGGCGGCGGCAATTTTGGGTTCAATGTTAGCTTATCGGGGAGTCTATTATTTCTTACCTTTGCTAGTAGCAGCAGGTTTGCTAGGACTTTATGAAATTAGATTTAGAGCCGGGAATTAAAAAATAGACCTCTTGCATGAATCAAAAGCCCTCATCCCCCAACCCCTTCTCCCAATATTGGGAGAAGGGGAGCAAATTTCAAAGTCCCTCTCCCAAGCTTGGGAGAGGGATTTAGGGTGAGGGGTATTGATGTCAAATTTGTAAAATCAGTAACTACTGTTATTTTTAAATGCGGAATCCGGGGATGCTATCTTCACATTCGGCAGCAGAAATTCATAATTTTTGCTAAGGCGATCGCTAAACAAAGTTTTATAATTTCTTCTGTTATTTGTTCTCCGTTACCTGTTTAGAGGCTGTTAGACTGAGAACCATAAGTAAAATCTCGTATATTTTGGGAAACTTATGGAGCCAGTATCGCTGACAGCAGCTACGATCGCAACCTTGGTCATCACCAAGGCTATAGAAAAAACCGTAGAGAAGATAACCGAAAGTACTTTAGACAAGTTGAAACTGCTACGCCAAAAAATTTGGGATCAGTTCAAGGGTAAACCGAAAGTACAAGAAGCCTTAACAAAGGCTGAACAAGGTTCTAAAGAAGATTTAAACTTTGTTGCAGCTTACCTACAGGTCGAAATGGACACCAACCCCCAATTTGGCCAAGAAGTTCAAAGCCTTGCCCAAGAGATTCACCAAGAAATTAATATTGGCAAGGTTCAAGGTAAAAATGTCCAGAATGTTTATGGTGGTCAAGGTTTTCAAAGCATTGATAGTAAAGCTCCCACCTTTCAAGGCGTAGAAAATAGCCCAATTACTATCAATTACCATCAGAATTCCCCTGATTGACTACAGCCGCCCGAAGGGGAACGGGTAAAGTTAAATCCCTCTACTGGAACACCGCAAAATTTACCCCTGAGTGGGGTGGTAGAATTTGTTGGGCGTGAGGAAGAATTGCAAAATCTCCACCAACTTTTGCAGGATAATAAGCAAGTAGCGATCGCTGCGATCGCTGGTATGGGTGGAGTCGGTAAAACAGAACTCGCCCTGCAATATGCCATCCAGCAACGCGAAACATATAACGGTGGGCTTTGCTGGTTCCTGGCAAAAACTGGGGATGTGGGAATTCAAGTTGTGCAGTTTGCGAGGACGCAGCTTGATTTAAAGCCGCCAGAAGATTTTGATTTACTCGCCCAAGTGCAATACTGTTGGCGGCGTTGGTGTGAGGGAGAGGTGCTGCTAGTGCTGGATGATGTCAGCGACTACGAGGAAGTTAAGCCTTATTTACCGTCGTCATCTTCTCGGTTTAAAGTGCTGATGACTACGCGCCAAAACTTGGGACGCATCGCACAGTTATCTTTGGATGTGCTGCAACCAGAGGCGGCGCTGGAGTTGTTGAGGTCTTTACTCAAAGAAACACCAGAGCGAATTGAGCGAGAATTAGTTATAGCAAATCAGTTGTGTGAGTGGCTGGGATATTTACCTTTGGGTGTGGAATTAGTCGGGCGCTATCTAGCGCGGAAACAGGATTTATCTTTAACAGAGATGTTGCGGCGGTTGAAGAACAAGAGATTAGATGAGCGTTCCCTCTCTAAATCTAAGTCGGAAGCTGATATGACAGCACAGTGGGGTGTGGAAGCAGCTTTTGAGTTAAGTTGGAATGAATTAACCGACAACGATAAGCAACTGGCGTGTTTGCTGAGTTTATTTGCTGCTGAACCGATACTTTGGCTGTTGGTAGAATCTTGTTTACCGAATGTTGATGCAGAAGAGTTAGAAGAAATTCGGGATGACAAGCTGCTGGATTTGCATTTACTCCAGCGCAAAGGTGAGGGAATTTATCAATTGCATCCACTGCTGCGAGAATTCTTTCAGGCGAAGCTAGAACCCCAACTTTTTCTAGGAAGTTGGGGGAATCTTCAATATGCTCTTGCCTCAGTCATGGTAGAAGTTGCTAAACATATTTTTTACTTACACACCCTTCAACAAATCACCGCCGTCACCCCCGCCATCCCTCATTTAGCAGAAGTAGCCAACAATCTCATTCAATATGTGAGTGATGATAATTTAATTTGGCCATTTATCGGTAACGCTCAATTTTACAATGGTCAAGGTTTATATAACCAAGCTTTTCCTTGGTATGAGCAGTGTTTAAAAGTCACTAAAAAGCGCTTGGGTGAAGAACATCCATCTGTCGCAGTTAGTCTCAACAACCTAGCGTTACTCTACCGTTCCCAAGGCAGATACAGCGAAGCCGAACCCCTTTTCATCCAAGCTTTGGCACTGTTGCGCAAGCTGCTGGGTGAAGAACATCCATCTGTCGCACAAAGTCTCAACAACCTAGGGTATCTCTACGACTCCCAAGGCAGATACAGCGAAGCCGAACCCCTTCATATCCAAGCTTTGGCACTCAGGCGCAAGCTGCTGGGTGAAGAACATCCAGATGTCGCAACTAGTCTCAACAACCTAGCGTTACTCTACGACTCCCAAGGCAGATACAGCGAAGCCGAACCATTGTATATGCAAGCATTAGATATTGTTGAGCAACGGTTAGGTGCAGATCATCCTAATACAGTTACTGTGCGTGAAAATTTAGCAAATTTGCGCGTTCGCCTCTCTCCAAATCCAGAATAAGCTAGTTTTGTGCAAAGCGTACCGTGATAAAACTGAAAAGCCCGTTAGCGATCGCGGAGCGTCTTGTAGAGAAGGTATCGCCTAGACTAAAATTCATATTGAGTTTAGTAAAAATACCTGATTACTTCTTTAAAAGCAGCTTTTACTTTCTCAAAAGCTGCTTTTAATTTCGCATTTTAGTGTTTTCCGCAAACAAAAGCAGCTTTTATACCAATGGACAAGGTGGTTAGGACATCAATAAATGATGAGACTCCGGCTACAAAAGGGTTTTACTCCTGAATTCTGACTCCTGACTCCTGACTCCTGCTATACTTCTTCAAAAGCTGCTTTTAATCTCGCATTTTAGTGTTTTCCACATACAAAAGCAGCTTTTACTTCTTCAAAAGCAGCTTTTAATCTCGCATTTTAGTGTTTTCCACAAACAAAAGCAGCTTTTACTTTCACATTTTGGTGTTTTCCGCAAGCAAAAGCAGCTTTTAGTTTCTCAAACCCCAGTTTGCTTACTCATTTAAGTAATTCACGCATTCATTTTGGTATATCATTGAGCCAAAAGTTTGCTACGCTTAACCCAGATTTCTTCTAAGAAACTTCTTGTGCTGTGGAAAGGATTGAATTACAACCAATTTTTTGAGCGGCTTTCTTCTTTCTCTAGAATTGGTATCAGGAGTAAGAATGGGCTAAACGCCCCGCTACCGCTAACAGAATTAATTCTGACCAAAAAAGGTGAATTAATATCTAAGAGGTTGTTTAAAAAGTAGTTGGCTGTGATTTTAGGCACTTATCGATCCCCCCTAACCCCCCTTAAAAAGGGGGGAACCGGAATTAAAGCCCCCCTTTTTAAGGGGGGTTGGGGGGATCGATAACGTTTTGCTACCGACGAAAGGACTTTTAAAACATCCTCTAACCTTCAAGTAATTGACGTGCAAGTGCGATCGCTTCTATTGTTGTTGAGACTTTCCCCTCGGCTTGTGCTACGCCAATTTCTCTCAACAGTTGCCCAATAATTGGCGAAGCTGGAATATCTAATGCTATAATTAACTCCTTCCCCTTAACTAGTGGAGTGGGATGAGCGACCAGATCATCAGGGTTCAGGTAGCGGTTGATCAAAGATGCCCAAAGAAGGCAGGGTTTTGCTTTGGTTTCCACTGCTGTGTGTAGTGGCTTGTCACCAGACATCGCCTCTACAAAAATATCAAGTGCTAGAGCTAAGACTGTCATCGCGGGAAACACAATATCTGCGTCATGAAAGAAAAAATATTGTTCTCGCAAAGACATATCAACCACTTGAAGCTGCGGTAACAGTTTCAAGGCAGTGGTTACACCCCGGATTTCGGCACGACTATAAGTTAGTTCCTGTAGTTCTATTTCTGCTAACTCTGGATTTGGGTTGACAAGACAAGCAAGTTTGGCAATACCTAACCAAGTGGTTTTGATCCTATCGCGGACATAAGCTTGCAGTTGTGCCCCTAATTGTTGCCAATTTTGGGTGAGTAAGGCAGCTGCTTCGTCAACTGCTGCTAGTTTGAGCAAGCTTTCACGGGTGGCATTTTTGAAGAAAGGGGCAAGTAAACCATCTTCCCAAGCACTTGTAATCCAAGGAGTCCCCTGAGAATTTGCCAGCAGATAGCCAATTTCTACCCTAACTCGTTCGGCTGCAACTTTGCTGATATGTGATGCCAAAGAACGAATTGCGGCTTGGGTAGCTGGCTCAATAGTAAAACCTAGTTGGGCGGCTTGGCGATAACCTCGCATTAACCGCAAAGGGTCATCTTCTAGGTTCTCCGGTGATACCATTCGCAAAATGCCCTGTTGTAAGTCTACATAACCTTCCAGAGGATCGATGATTTCTTGCGTATGGGGATTATAAGCGATCGCATTTACTGTAAAATCCCGCCTGTGCAAATCAACTTCTAAACTATTTCCTTCTTGTTGGGCAAAGTCAGCCGTAGCGTGGGGAAAAACCACACGCGCAATTTGTCGTTCTGCATCGAGTAATACAAAACCAGCATTGTAATGACGAGCGATCGCTCTCGCTACCTTTACCGCCTTAGATGGTATAACAAAATCTAGATCCAGATATCCGCGAGTTCTGCCAAGGATAGCATCTCGGACAGCGCCACCTACCATGTAAGCGGGTTGTGGCAAGAATTCCAAGCTAAAAGGCCAATTTTCGGGAGCTAGAGTAGAAGGAATCGATTCATGCATTGTAATAAAAATCAACCCAGCAACTCATGAATAACAGTTGGGCTTAAGTTAGATTAACAATAAAGGCCCCTGGAGTTGGTTCTATTATGTGTATTTGCGTGAATTGCCACTATGTAGACAGCTGTTTTACCTATCATGCCGTAGAAGGGCAGCACCAACAGCCTCACTTGACCGAAACACCAAATTTTGATCCGAATGAACCTTCTATCAATGTCAACATTCGGACTAAAGATGATGTAATTGAAATGGAATGGGATGTTGTTGGTTGTCTGAGCTTTAAACGGGAAACGGGTAAGTGGTCGAAGTTGCGTCCTGGTGAACTAGTGCCGACTTGACAGAAAATGATTGGTGTATCTTACAGCTATTTTCAGGTAAATAGACAGGCGGTAGGGGCACAGCAATGCTGTGCCCTTACGTCAGATGTGGTTCAAATACATGATTTCTGCTGTCATGAGATTTTATTTATCAACGATCGCTAATTCATGGTATAGGCAAGAGATGTCAGGAAAGCGATCGCTATTAGAAAGTGAACAGCAAGCGAATATTTGCGATCGCCTACGGCGGGCGCTTGCGCCATCGCCTTCTGATTTTGTTGAAACAGCAAAACCTTTGCCCTGAGACTTCTGTCCGTAGTTTATTTAATTAAGAACCGCTATGTTATATGCTTAAATAAATAACGTTAACTTTATAAAAATAGATATTTTAAGTAACTTTGACAACGGAACTAAAAGACATTGCAATAAATAAATACGCTTTAGCCCTACATACCACCACTCCCGAATTAGGTTTAGCAATTAGTAATTTTGTAGGCGAGACTCGCTCTCAAATTTGGACTTTGGGGCGTGATTTATCTAGCTTAATACATCAATATTTAATTGAATTTATCAAACCCCAAACTTGGGCAGATTTCTCCTTGATCGCAGTTGCAAAAGGCCCAGGCGGCTTTACTGGAACTCGGATTGGTGTTGTCACTGCTCGCACTTTGGGACAACAGTTAAATATCCCTGTATTTGCGATTTCAACTTTGGCTGCGGTAGCTTGGTCAGAAGCAGGCAAAAGTCAAAATCCAAAAACTATTGCTGTGGAAATGCCAGCACAACGAGGTCAACTTTTTGCTGCTATTTATCGGTTTGAGCCAGATATTTCTAAGCTAAAAGTGTGTTTGCCAGATAAAGTTTTTACACCAGAAGCATGGCAGGAAACTTTAGCGAATTGGAACACTGATTATCAGCTAATTCAAGCTCAATCTGGACTAGCAGCGACGGTGACAAGTATTTTAGAACTAGCTAATCTCGATTGGCAAGAGGGCAAATTTCCTAATTGGTCAGAGGCTTTGCCATATTATGGGCAGCATCCAGTACAGGATACATAATGCTTCTAAACTTTTTATTCTTTAGACCTCTTCTCTCTGTGCCTCTGCGGTTAAAGAAATTACTTTTAAACCGCAGAGGCACAGAGAGCGCTGAGAAAAACAATCTTATTTTACCAGTCACCTTGAAACGGCTAGTCCTAAAACATTGATAGCAGGGGGGAGTGGTAGAGGTGAAACGTGAGTGTTAAATAGCAAATGCTACAAACAGCGATCGCATCACAGTCGATAAATTTATAATCAAAATAGCCACAGCCAAACTGGGAGAGTAACCAGCAATACTATAGCCCCAGCAGCTAAGGCAGTAACTGCCAGATCGCGATCGAGATTGAATATCTCAGCAATTACCAGTGTGGCGAAAGCTGGAGGCATGGCCATTTGTAGGACGATGACTTTTGCGATCGGCCCAGTTATTCCAAACAGTGGTAATATACTACCCAATATCAGGGGAACTAGCAGCATTTTGATTCCCAAGCTCATCCCTGCTTGTGGTAGGCTACGCCAAGACTTGAGCAACGCCAGTCGCATTCCAATTAACACTAGAGATAAAGCTACACCACTCCAAGCAAATTTCTCTAACCAGAATTCCGCGACTGTGGGAATTGTCACCTGCCGAAACAGTAAGCCAAATCCGAAACCCCACAAGGCAGGATTAATTAAGATGGTCTTAACAGTCTGCCAATGATTCTGGACACCACCGCCAAAACGCGCCGCTACTAACACACCCAAGCCATAAGTTCCTGGGAATGAACCTAGCAAATCGTAAAATAACGCCCAAGCAAAGTATTCCTTGCCTACGATTGCTAAGGTAATGGGAAAACCAAGATAACCTGTGTTACCCAACATTGAGGCTAATATCAAGCTAGCCTGAGTTGATGCTTGGGGAACGGTTTTTTTAAAATAGGCTTGTCCTTTAATCCCTAACCAAGCTAAAAATGCTCCTAGTAAAATGGCTAGGTAAGCGATGGCAGGTGCAATCCAAATTTGCCCCGACAAGCTAGATTGACGCAAAAAAGATACTATGCTTATGGGTACTCCCACCCAAAAAAGAAACTGTCCTAAACGTGTAGGAACTGTCACAGGTAGTTTGCGTCCCAGAATAAAACCTACCAGGACTAATCCTCCCAGCTTGACGTATAGTTCTAAAAGGTTTGTCAAGATTGCGCCTAAGAACCACAAATGTAAAATTCTACCTGTTACATCTACTTTTGTCCAGTGCAAAATCTGTTATGGCTATCCCACAAAAACAGGAGTTTACCCTTGAATAAGGCTGGGTTTTCTGGAAAACCGCAAAACTCATCGAATGACCCTGGTGATGATATTCCAGTGGCTGTACGCGATACCCCTGTCGCAACACGTAAAATTTGGTTGCAACCCCAAATTATGCTGATTGGGGGAGTAGCGGGATTTGTCTTGCTGGCCTTAATTAGCGGTTTTTTATTTTTTGTCACTGCACCAAAAAAAACCGCCGAATCTCAACCCTCGGTCACTACTTCTGTACCGACACCAACTACAGAATCTGGTAATGTCAATACTTTGTTAGGGCATCTAGCATACCCAGAAGCTCCTGAGTCTGAACTAGTAACCATCTCCGCAAATAGGGGCATTAGAATGCGAAAAGCTGCTGCCCAAAAGTTTGAGGAGATGGTAGCAGCAGCCCGGAGTGCAGGTGTAATTTTAGTACCAATTTCTGGCTTTCGCTCAGTCAAAGACCAGGAGCCGTTGTTTTTTGGTGTCAGTGCCCAGCGAAATCAAACACCATTAGAACGAGCTGCCCTCAGCGCTCCTCCTGGTCATAGCGAACATCACACAGGTTATGCTGTGGATGTTGGAGACGGATCAGTACCAGCAACTAATCTCCAAACTAACTTTGACAATACCAAGGCTTATCGGTGGCTGCAAGCAAATGCAGCGCGTTTCAGCTTTGAAATGTCATTTCCCAAAGATAATGCTCAAGGTGTGAGTTATGAGCCTTGGCACTGGCGTTTTGTAGGCGATCGCAATAGCTTAGAAATGTTCTATAAGGCCAGAAATTTGAAACCCGCTCAGATATCTCAATAAAAGATAAAGGAGTTGGTTGACGATATCCTTTGAGTACTATAGTATTCAAAAATGACATACAAGATTATTGACTTATTTGCTGGTGCTGGTGGTTTGACAAAAGGATTTCACATGGCGGGTTTTGAATCTGTATGTGCAATCGATGTAAATGCAAAAGCTTTGGCGACCTACAAGCACAATTACCCAAAAACTAAAATCATTCATCAGGACATACGCCAGGTTAGTCCTGATGAATTACGATTAGCGTTGGGCTTACGGCGAGAAGCACCAATACTCTTGATTGGCGGCCCTCCGTGTCAGGGATTGTCTAGAAATATTCCTGCCGGTTATCGCTACCTCAATGATTCCCGTAACCTGCTATATAAAACGTTTTTGGAATTCGTAGAGGAGTTTAGACCCCTTTATGTTGTAATGGAAAACGTGCCTGAAATCTTGAAAGCTTACAATGGCGTAATTAGAGAAGAAATCACAGAAAAACTTGAATCATTGGGCTATAAAGTTGTCTCTTCATCATTAAATTCTGCATATTATGGAATACCACAAACGAGAACCAGAGCTTTTTTTCTAGCTAGTCTAGATCACTCCCTTCATTTTCCTGAACCAACACATTTTGGTGATATTAGGAGTGACTATAGAACTACAAAATCTTCTAATCAGCTTAATTTATTAGAGGCAAATATTTCTCCAATTGTCACAGTCAGAGATGCGATTGGAGACTTGCCACCGCTAGATGCAGGACAAAACTATGACGCTGAAGTTTATCCTTCTGCTCCACAAACTACATATCAAGCGATGATGCGTCATGAAAGCATAAAAATTGTTAATCATGTTGCTCGTGCTTTGAGTCCAATTCAATTTTCGAGAGCTCGCGCTCTTGGTGAAGGACAAGATGCTAGGGACTTACCTTCTGAATTAGCTCCCAAGAAACACTACAGTGGTGCATACGGGAGACTTTACTGGGATAAACCAGCGAGAACTATCACCAGATGGGTCTTCCATCCAGGATCGGGTAGGTTTTTTCATCCTACTCAAGATCGAACAATTACAATACGCGAAGCTGCAAGATTACACTCTTATCCAGATGATTTTCACTTTTTGGGAACATATACTGATATGGCTTCTCAAATTGGTGAATCTGTACCTCCGCTACTAGGTAAAGCGATCGCTTCATCTATTCTTCAAGCTTATGCTCAGAAAATTGGGTATTGATTTGATCGATGCATTGCAGAGAGAACTGTCTCCACATATCGATCAAGCGTAAGACGAGTTCTTTCAACTGTAATACGAACTGCTTGTGTAGGAATAGTTCTAGCTCGAAAAAGTTGTTTCTGATTTTTATACCAAACTAATTCTATTTTGCCTGCAACGCTTCCCTGTAGTCCAGCCCCTAATCCCCCAGTAGTTCTATCTACCGTCCAAGCCCAAGAAAAGGTATTTGGGTCAAGAGGATTGAGTGGAAACTCGCAGTAAATATACTCGTAGCCTTTGATAGTTTTCAGTAATATGCCTTCATAACTATTGACGACGCCCTGTACTGCCTGATTCAAAATAATCTTCTCGTTCCAATGTTGGATAATAGCTGCTCCAAGCTCATTAGGCAAGGATTGCTCGGTCAGACCAGGAAAACCCAGTTGGACAGCCTTCTTGATAACATCTGCTCTCTGAATGACAAACAAAAATGGATTTGTAAAGTTGAGGCTATTCAGTTGGAGGGATTTGAGTGAGTAGCCAGTTTTAGTCACTAAGTCAACAGCATCATAGAGAAGCTTGCTACGCCCCAAAGCGGGATCTGATAAAGGAATATCCTTAACATAATGAAAAATTGCTTCCCACGTATAATCTTCTATCGAGCCGATGACTGGAGATGCAATGGTAGCAATAATGGCTTGGCTTAATCTTTCAATCTCGTTGTCCGTCAACACTGAGGGATTCCTCTACAGCTTGTAAAAACTCGCTCATTGTCATATTTAAAGCATTGGTAATATGGCTGAGAACTCTAACAGATGGACTTTTTAGCCCTCGCTCAAGCTGGCTAATGTAAGTCCTGTGCAGACCTGTCACTTCTGCAAGATACTCCTGTGACCAACCTTTTTCTGTGCGATGACGCTGTAGTTCTAGTCCTAAAATTTGGTCTAGTTTACTGGGCTGCATGAAGAAAAAGCCTAGTATTTTGAATACAAAAGTTCTACAGACTAAAGTATTCAAAAGATGGAACACAGATGTTCGGCAAAGATGCGAAAGTTACTTACCTCCGCTCAAATCGATCGTTATTCAACTCCGACGGCTATTTCCTGGCTTTTCAGATGCGGGTTTCTGATACTTACCTGGATACTTGCGCTGAAAATATTCTTCCATAATTTCTAAAATCATCGGCGCAGCAATGCTACCGCCGCCGCCGCCGGAATGTTCTGCAAATGCCACAATCAAAACTTCTGGTTGATCAGCAGGTGCATAGGCTCCAAACCAAGCGTGATTTTGCTTAACACGACCCTTCCAGGCTTCGGCAGTACCACTCTTACCAGCAACTGGGGGAATTGTTGGCTGCTTCAAAACTTTACCAGTACCTTCAGATACTACTTTCCTAAGTCCCTGACGGAGAACACTTATGGTTGTCGGCTTCATATTTAAAGATTCTCGCCAGCTTTTTGCTTGTTCATTATCTTTAAGCAAATGCGGCTGGACTCGGTAGCCACCATTAGCGGGTACGGCAAACATGATGGCGACTTGTAAAGGTGTAGTTTGTAAAGCACCTTGACCAATTGACATATTAATGCTATCGCCTACAGTCCAAGGTATCTTCCAAGCTTTCTGCTTCCATGCCTCATCTGGTACTAAACCTTTTGCCTCTTCGTTGCCAAACTCAAAGCCAGTTTTTTTACCAAATCCATACTTGCGAGTCCATTCAATTAAAGTTGGGCCGCCGACTCCCCGACCAATCTGATAGAAGAAGGTATCACTACTCCACTGTAATGCCCCGACAAAACCCAATGGGCCGAATCCGGCGTGATTCCATTCACCAAATCGGGTACCGCCAAAGTTTAAGGAACCATAGGTTTGTAGGACTGTGCTAGGAGAAAATTTACCTGATTCTAGTCCGGCTGTAGTGGTAACAATTTTGAAGGTGCTAGCGGGTGGAAAGACGCTGAGGGCGCGATTGACCAAAGGATGGTCGGCACCTTGGACAGTTTCCCAATCTTTTTGGGTGAGTTTCTGCTTCGAGAAAATATTTGGGTCAAAGGTGGGATGAGATACCATTGCTAAAACGGCACCGTTCTTTGGGTCAAGTGCCACGATCGCACCGTCGCGATCGCCTAAAGCTTTTTCTGCTGTCTTTTGCATATTTAAATCTACGGTCAAGTGCAAATCGTTACCAGCTTTTGCCTGTTTCTCACCCAAAACCCGGAGTGGCCGACCTGCACCATCCACTTCTACCTGCTGACCGCCCCATTCACCCCGCAGACTTTTCTCATAAGCTTTTTCAGCTCCCATTTGACCAGTCACATCACCTAATCTGTAGCCTTCCTGCTTCTTTTCTTTTAACTGCTCGGCGGTCAGTTCTCGCGTATAGCCTAATACATGAGCTAATTCCTTGCCGTGGGCATAGTAACGAACGGCTTCTGTATGAATTTCTACGTCTTTAAGTTCGGTTTGATACTCCTTCAATGCTGTGATTTGCGCTTCGTTCAAGTCACGAGCAATTCGTATGAGTGAAGAAGAGTTAGCACCTGCCTCTTCTAGTTTCTTTTCAATCTCTTCTTGGGGAACGTCGAGAATTTGAGATAGACGCGCTCCCACAACTGACCATGCTGGCTTGGTATGTGCCATCGGCCACAAATATACAGAGCGAGGATAGCGAGTACTGGCTAAAAGTTTGCCGTTGCGGTCAAAGATATTGCCTCGTTCTGGTAGTTTGGGGATCATCCGAATCCGATTTGACTCGGCTCGTTTGCGGTGATTTGCGCCTTCAGTAATTTGCAAATATGCCAAACGAACACTGATTCCCGTCACCATCAATAGAGTAAATATAATTAAAAATATCGGCTGGAAACTCTGTCCAACTGTACGTGTATTTTTTTGTCCGCCAAGTGGAGATGCTTTAAATATAGTCATAAGACAAAGATGATTTCAAAATTAAGATTATCTGTAAATAACTCTGTTAAATTCTTAGCAGGTATTTAACGGCAAACTAATTGGCAATGATTAATTGTTTTCAATTGATACCATAAACTCATATCTTGCATTGCGTCACGCAAAGGCTTTTTGAATTTTGAACTTTGCACACTGGTAGTCTGTCCCATTAGTTCTGAGCGTTAGCAGAGTTAGGAATAATTGGTTTTACTCCCTCTCCACTAATGGAGGCTGAAGCACTAGTTTCTTAAGAACTAGACAGTAGTATTCAGCAATTTTCTTAGCGATCGCATCTGGTCGGGAAATTTTATCTAGATTGCAAAGTAAAATCACGGTAATTTTGTCATCAAGAAAGCGGGTAATGTTACTTGCGAATCCTAAAATTGAACCATTATGACCAACTACTCGGCGATCGCCATAATTGAATACCCACCAACCTAAACCTGCAACATATCTCAACTTTTCCCAATCATCCCCCTGATTTGAAAAATGAGGAGTCCACATCAAATCAAGGGTTGATTGCTTTAGTAAAGTTTCACCACAAAGCGCCTGTTCCCACTTCACCATATCTTTTACACTGGAAAGTTGACCTCCAGCAGAATAGGTAACAGAAGGACTGTAGTAAGGTTTGTTAACGAGTTTGCTGTTTGGCAACCGATAGCCAGCAGCCCGGTGTGGCACTATGTTTTTGGGATCATTCATCAGGGTTGCGTTCATTCCCAAAGGAGCAAAAATTCGCTCTTGCAAGAAATCTTCATAAGATTGTCTAGTTACCTTTTCTAGGATCAAACCCAGTAGATAGTAGCCTGTGTTGTCATAGGCGCTAAACTCACCCGGTTGGAACTTGAGGGGTAGGTGAGTAACTAGAGCCAAAATTTCAGATTTCGATAAATTAAGATGGGTAATTTCCCAGTAGTTGGGGGCATCGGTATAGCTAGGAATTCCAGACTGATGAGACAGAATATGCCCGATTGTGACGTTTTGCCATGTTAGGGGTAGATGATCGAGATAATCTGCGATCGGATCTTCTAGCGAAATTATCCCTTGTTCCACCAGCATCATTATGGCTGTAGCGGTGAAAGTTTTACCGACAGACGCAATTTCATAAACTGTATGTTCAGTAGCTGGAACAGAGTGTTCAACATTCGCCAGTCCATATCCCTTAACTAAAACAGGTTCACCTTCCTGCACCACTGCAACAGAAAGTCCAGGAATCTGATTTTGAGTCATTATGGCTCGAATATAGTCGTCAATCATACATTATTATTGACCTGATTTTTGTTTGGTGATGGGGAGATGAAGGAGATGAAGGGCACAGGAGCAGAGGAGAATAATCAATACCCCGTGCCTCTTCGTTGAATTTTAAACTTTGCACACTAGTACAGAACAGGTCGGCGGAAATAAACCTACATTTCATTACAGCCAATTCATGGGAATAAAGACATAAGACAAATAATGATCCCAATAGCGGTATTATCTGTATACAATTACCCTAACTTATGCCCAGTACTGGGTATAAAAGAATCGGGCGAGTATATTCTTGAACAATTGTTTTTGGCGGATACAATAAACCAAAGTGTCAAATATAGTCTGCCCAAAAGACTACTGACAAAATCACGTAATATCACGGCATTCTACTGAGGATTATGGCTCAAATTGTCATGCAGAATCAAAGGGGGATAACAACTTTTCAGCCACTTGATGTTGAACTGCGTAATGTATTCAAGTTTTTTAACCAAGAACCAGCAGTACACGGAATAGATTTGGATGTCAGACAGGGAGAATTTTTTAGTATTTTAGGCCCCTCCGGTTGTGGTAAAACAACAACACTGCGCTTAATTGCTGGGTTTGAAATCGCTGACGCTGGCAAGGTATTGATTCAGGGTAAATCTATGACTAATGTGCCGCCTTACCGCCGACCCGTCAATACTGTATTTCAAAGTTACGCTTTATTTAACCACCTGAATGTCTGGAATAACATCGCCTTTGGACTGCGGTTAAAAAAAATCCCCAAATCGGAAATTGAAGCTAGAGTCGAAGAAGCTTTAAAAAGAGTGAAAATGGAAAGTTTGCGATCGCGCTTTCCCAATCAACTTTCTGGTGGTCAACAGCAGCGAGTCGCCTTAGCAAGGGCCCTAGTGAATCACCCCACCGTGGTATTACTGGATGAACCTTTAGGGGCGTTAGATTTAAAACTACGTAAAGAAATGCAAGTGGAGTTATCAAACTTACACAAAGATTTGGGAGTAACCTTTGTGATGGTGACACACGACCAAGAAGAAGCATTGTGTTTGAGCGATCGCATTGCTGTGATGAACCAAGGCAAAATTGAACAAGTTGGCACTCCCAGCCAAATCTACGAACGTCCTTGCACATCCTTTGTTGCTGATTTTATTGGTGATACTAATTTATTTAGCGGTGAAATTGTAGCGGTAGACTCTTCTAATGTTAAAATTTCGACAAAAACGGGACTCTCAATTGTCATTAGCCGCGCTGAAGATACACCATCAGAATTATCACAAGCAGTTGTAGTCTGCGTGCGCCCAGAAAAAATACAGCTTTCGCTTTATCCACCCAATTTGCCAACTAACTGCTTTGAAGGACGGCTTGTCAATGTTATGTATTTGGGGACACATGTTAATTATGTTGTGGAATTAACAAATGGCATTAGCATAAATGTGTTGCAACCTAATACTTTTGGGGCTTTAGCAGACCGCGACACGCCCATCTACGCTTGGTGGGCAGAAAATGATTGTTTAGCTATTAGTCAATAGTTATAAGATTCAATAATAGAATAAGACCTTGACTTAAGAGGCAGGGGAGCAGGGGGAAAGATACTGTAATTCACCTGCCACAAGGGTTTCAGCAGCCCTAAATATATTTATACCCAAAAGTAAAGATATTTGTTTCGAGATGTGTAACACCAGAAATAATCCGTCCAAACTTTCAGCAGCCCTACATTATATGTATGAGGATTTCCCCCCTGCTCCCCGCTCCCTGCCCCCTTTCCTCTTGTTGACCCTGTACTAAGAGTATTAACCCATGTCAATTTTGCAAAGAGTTCCTTGGGTGTCCCTGGCATTAGTACTGCTTAGTTACAGTACTTTGGGCTGGGTAATAGCTGAAACACTCGCTCCTCTGTCTGTGTGGGTGGCGACTGTCGTTGCTATCTTGCTTTTAATAGTAACGTTGACCATTCCTTGGATGAAAATGAAATATTACTTCAGTATTTTGCTTAAATCAAATACGAGGTCTTTCGCCGTTGCCGTTTTGGCAGCTTTTTTGTTCTTTATTATGATTGCCTGGTTTCGGGTATTCCTTGATACTTTGCTGATCGTTTCGGCAACTATATTAGTCAAAATAGACTTTCAAACAGCAGGTCTTAGGGAAGAGCTAGCCTTTTGGACTGCATCTATCTTTTCATTGACAGGTTTGGGCTTGGGTGCGCTAATCTACAAGTTAATATATTCCAAAATTTCGCTAACCATTTGAAGTACATACAAAAAAACTAGCGATGCCTCCGGTGGTCACTGAGTGGCTGGTGAGCGGAGTCGAACACATGCCCTTCGCGCAGCGTCTGGTAGAGAAGTGCGGGCTGCGCCAACGCTTGAGAATCAGTATTGCTTACCCACAACTGACTTCCTTTTTACCTCAGATTTCCGACTTTTTTAAGAAGTCGGGAATCTTGTGCAATACTTGCTTGGTTTCAAAATGCAGGCTGTTCAAACAGCAGTACAGAGAGGAAAAAATCCATCACAAAAATTGATATCCAACTAGTAACCACTGCTTTTGTTGCCGATTCTCCTACTTCCTTTGCTCCCCCCTTAGTAGTTAATCCCCAACTACAGCCAATAACCGCAACCAGCATACCAAAAATAAACCCTTTCAGCAAAACAATAAACAAATCTGACGGTTCTAAAAAATTTCTGACTGATTCTAAAAATGTTTCGGGAATAATTTTGTAAAAATATGATGCGGCAAAAACTCCGCCGAAGATGCCCGTAACTAAAGCCAAAATCGTCATCAAAGGCACCATTAAACTACAAGCAATTACTCTAGGAACTACTAAATAATCAATTGGATCAGTTTTGAGCATGTAAAGTGCATCAATTTGCTCTGTGACTTGCATTGCACCTATTTCTGCTGCAAAAGCAGAACCTACTTGTGCGGCCATAATACTAGCGGTCAAAATTGGAGCCAATTCTTTACAAAAAGCTAAGGCAAAAGTACCTCCCACAGCATTGACAGCTCCAAATCGGATTAATTCTCTTGCCATCTGAAGAGTAAAAATCATCCCTGCAAAACCACTGACAAGGAGAACTGGAGAGATAGAACCTGGCCCTGCGGTCACGAGATGTTGCAGAATCTTGCGATAGTACGTTTTTCCTTGGAGTAAATGTAGCCACACTTGACCGAAAAGCAATACTGCTACAAAACAGCGTACAATCCAAGATTGCTCGAAATTTGTTTTTATTCGCAATTTTATCGTCCTTAAGACTGACTAATTGTTGCACATATCTTATATCAATTCTCCAAAATAAGACTAATAAGAATATAGATACAAATGGTGGAAACCCAGCCAGATGTAATCTGACTTTCTCAACTGCGAAGAGTATTACGAATTGCTATTTTGGTGTGGAAATTTATTTTATCAAATAAATCCTTGGGTTAATATCGTTCCTCCGAGAGGAAATGATATTAACCCAAAGATATGAATAAAAATAAAATCTTTTGACTTTTGACTTTTGACTTCCCCGATCCCGCAGCGTCCCCAAACGTTGAGGCTGACTATTCTCGCAGTACGTACCCCACACCACGCACCGTATGAATCAAGCGTTTTTCATTATTTTCTTCTAGCTTTAGACGCAAGTACCGGATGTATACTTCGATGATATTGGAATTACCCATAAAGTCGTAACCCCAAACTTTTTGTAGAATTTGGTCTTTAGTAAATACCTGACGGGGATGCGAGAGTATATATTCTAATAAGTCAAACTCTTTAGCCGTTAACTCAATTGCCCGCTTACCCCGGTAAACTTGACGAGTCCGGTGATTTAAACTCAAGTCTTCAAACTGAAAATTATCCTGATCTGTTTCTTGAGTACGGCGTAGATGAGCGCGGATTCTAGCTAGGAGTTCTTCTATACTAAATGGTTTGACTACATAATCATCAGCTCCTGCATCCAAACCTGCGACGCGATCGTTAACTTCATCTTTTGCTGTCAGTAAAATTACTGGTACAGAAATACCTGTCGCCCGCAACCGACGACAGATTTCCAAGCCTGACAGCCCTGGAAGCATCCAATCAAGAATAACTAAATCTGGCGATAACTCCCGTGCTAATGTTAAACCAGCGATGCCATCATGTGCCACCTTTATATTGTAACCTTCGCTACTTAGTTCTAATTCAACAAATCGCGCCAGTTTAACTTCATCTTCAACTAAGAGGATATTTGCTGCCATATTTGTAATATTAAAGCGGATAGGGTGACAATCAAAGTGCTACTTTAACCTGACTCTAATTAGCTATGTAAGTAGAGTGATGGTAAACACACTTCCTTCTCCTAATTTTGATTGCACAGATACACTACCACCCATACCCTCTACAAGAGTCTTAACAATGGATAAACCCAAACCACAACCGCCAGTAGTATGAGAGCGGGATTCATCTACGCGGTAAAATCGCTCGAAAATACGTGTTTGGTGTTGTAAAGGAATACCATAACCTTTGTCACAAACTTGAATAATCGCTTTGTTATGAACCTGATTTAACTTTAAAATTATCGGCGTATTAGCTTCAGAATAACTAATAGCATTATTAATTAAATTGAGCAATATTTGTTTAAAACGACTGTAGTCTACTTTGACACCAATGGGATAAATTGTTGACTCGATTGTAATTAAGCGATCGCTATATTTTTGCGCCATCACTACGACTTCTTCAACTAAGTCATTCAACACATAAGATTTCATCTGAAAATTCAAATAGCCACTATCTGCTCGTGCTAAATCAAGTAAATCTTGTAGCAAGCGAATGGTACGCTCGGCTTCTGAGGAAGCAGTTTCTAAAGCTTCTTGTTGAATCTCAGTTAAGTTATTCTGCCGTCGCAATACACTTTGTAAGTAACCATGTACAATGGTCAATGGTGTACGTAATTCGTGAGAAACATTACTCACAAATTCTCGTTCTTGCTCCCAAGATTGCGAGAGGCGCGATAACAACATGGTTAAAGTTTGAGCTAATTCTTTGACTTCGCTGGGTGCATTATCAACATATAGTTGTGCTTTTCCTAAATCTTCTATAGAAATCACAGAAGTCATCTGACTTAGCTGGCGCAGTGGTTGTAGAGAACGCCTAATATAAAATGCACTTATCGTTATTATTACAATAATTGCCAAAATACAGCTAATATTCAAACTTTGCAGCATTGCCATAAACATTGTCTGTTCACGAGTAATATCATGTACTACAAATAGCTTACCCAGATACTTACCCTGCACTTGCACAAAGCTACTACTGATAACAAAGTACCTTTGATTAACTTTATAAATTTGTGGTTTAATCTGCATGTTACTAAGGGATATTAACTCAGTAACTGTAGAGTTAGATAACAAATCCAAAGTAGCAGATTTTATTAAAATTTTATTATCAGGGCTTTTTAACCATAAAAATAGGTTGGTATTTGCTAAGTTATTAATAGCTTTTTGCAATCCAGTTTCCGGTTGCATCATTTCACTGTAAAGTTGCACATCACGCGGCAACCGCTCAGTGATTTCTTCTATATTATGCTTACGACTATCAATCAAAATTTGCTGCATTTTCCAACTTGTCCATGCAGCAAAACTACCTAATATTAAAGTTGAAAATGTAGCAATACCAATCGTTAGACGTAATTGCAATGAAAAAGGATCAAGATTTATCCAAATCTTTGTGGGTTGCTTCACTTTTAGTATTGACAATATTGTTAGTTATATTCATTATTGATTTTTAGGTAGAGATTGTGGCTGGATTGTACAAGATTTAGTATCACATTTTTGCTCATAAAGCATATTGATATAGCGTTCTTGCCAAGTGAGGGGAACTTCTAACAATGAGCGCGTTCCTGTTATTCCCTGCCCGAAAAATAGTAATAGAGCAAGACAACTAATAGTAATGTGAACCTTGCGCCAGCGATTGGTCTTATCTTTATAAATGTCTGGCAAAATGGAGAGTGAAAGAATCATCAGCAGAGCAGAAGTTAGCCCATAATAATAGTGAGAGGTATACCATTGGTCAGTTTTGCGGTAGATACCATCTTGACATCCAAGCACTACTAATGTAATTCCTGTGAGGGTTGCAAATATGGCACGCCAATTTTTCTGTTTTGCCTGATAGAGTAAATACAGAGAAGCGATCGCAGCCACAAACAATAACCCGATAAATATTACCTTAAATGGTGCTTTAATCCAAACTTGATTATCTAAAATATTACCAAAAATATCGTAGGCAAACGCTATTAAAACAATACCTACAACTGCTCCCGTTAGCCAGCGACCCAACTGAGTATGCTCTTGTCCTACGGTGGCGGGAATTTTACTCTTACCTGTGGCTAAAGTTTGCAATCGGCGTTGACGGACTTGTAAAGCGCGGTTGACAATGACGCCAATTAAGGGAAATACTACGAGTACAGCGATCGCTGGATGTAACAACAAGATAGCATCTCTAAATTCCATATCTGACCTTTCATCAAAAGTTACAAATTAGTTTTTATCGAACAGAATTCAGGAATCAGGAGCAAAGCCAAAGACGCTCCTGAATTCTTCTTCAATTATTTATGTCTACTTAATTACAACTAATAATTACTTGACCTCATCAGCCTCAAACTTTGGTACTTTACCTTTTTTAACCGCAACTACTACATCAAAGGTAGAACAGTAAGAAAAGGTGACATTATTGGCTTTATTGTAAAGATTAACCACCATACCTGCGCCACCGGGTTGAATACCTAGCGGTTCAAGATCACCAAAAAAGAAACGACGTAGTTCATCACCACCACCAAACTGACCTTTATGCTTGATCACTAAATTAATCTTTTGTTGAGTAGTCAAACCTGTAGCATCTTTCTTTTCTGCGGCTGATGCTTGCACCAGTGAAGGACTCACAATTTTAAGTGGAACATCCCAGACTGTTAGCATACCAACAAGAGCAACACCTGTAAGCAGAGAAGAAGCAATTTTCATTTGTTTTTCCTTGTGTTGAAGTTTCCCGATGAACTAAAGCATCTCATCTGCTACTGAAGTTCAAATGAAACTAATCTAGTAATTGTCTGAATTTATTCCTTAGAAAAACTTACTTTAGACTCAGCATATTCTCAGGAAACTCTGATATTTTCAATCTCAGCTTGTTTTAAGTGTTTTCTCAGATTCATCTCACCTGAAATTACCCAAGTTAGCTGAGTATAGTAAAGAGTATTTTTTGCAGCAGTATTATATTATTATGAGCAGACCGAGAAGATGGCATACTTTTATTTATAAAATTCCCGGTCAAACCTATCTCTGGCTAGCAATTTTGATTTTTGGAGCTTCGAGTGCAGTTACTCGCAAGTTGACACAAATTGGCGCTCAACATTTGATGGATGGTCGAAATCCGATTTCATTATGTAATGTTTTATTCGTAGGGAATCTATGTGCCTTGATAGTTATGTTACCTATTTATAGGCGACAGTGGAACAAAAAGGCTTTGCAGCAACTGTCAAAGAAAGATTGGTTGGCGCTGATAGCGATCGCTATTTTATCAGGAGCGCTTGTCCCTGGCTTAATTTTCCAGGCATTAGCATTAACAGGGGTCAACAATATTATTTTGATTGGGCGCTTGGAACCACCTCTGGGTATGGCTTTATCAGTCTGGTTACTGAGGGAACGGGTAAATCGTTGGGAAGTTGTAGGAGCGATCGCTGCATTTGTCGGGGTTGCTCTAACTATTCTCCTGCAACCCTCACAGACGACTACGATCAACATGGGTGCTTTCAGATTAGGTATTGGGGAATTATTGGCGGCGACGGCAGCTGTAGTTTCAGTAGTGTCAACAATTATTGTTAAAGAATGGCTTTCCGATATCCCAGTGGGAATCTTTAGTATCTTTCGTACTGCTCTAGGAACTGTAATATTTTTCTTTACTGCTTTAATTCTCTATGGCAGCGACCACTTTATGGATGTATTTTCACCTTTCCTGTGGCAGTGGATGCTTGTTTATGCTGCTGTAATTATAGTTTTAGGTCAATCATTTTGGCTCAAGGGCTTGAGAGCTTCTACCGTGTCAATGGCTTCATTAGCTGGCTCTTTTACTCCAATTGTGGGAATTTTGGCAGCTTATTTGGTATTGGGTGAAGTCCCTACCTTCGCTCAATATATCGGTGGTAGCTTGATTTTAGTTGGCATATTCCTTAGCCAAGTTGGTGTTCGCTTTCAGATTTCTCGTAACGTTGCAACTCAAGTAGAACAAGGTATGGGATTTAAAGGTATTTAAAAAGTAGAGACGCGATTAATCGCGTCTGTGAAATTATATGCAGCTTTTTTAATTCTTCTCGGTGGAAAACACGCGCCAGATAATAAAGACCGTAAAACTTAGATAGGTGAATACTGTCAGCCATTCTTGCCAGCTACCAAATTCATTATTCATCAGCAAAAGCCGGAAAATTAATATTTTTATATCCTACACGCTGACGCTGCCAGTCGCTGGCTGTATTTTGGGAGATAAAGGTTACTCAAAAATTCTTAGCGAATTTTCCGGAATCAATAAGAGCAAAGTGGTATCACTTATCAGAGCATCGATATTATACTGAACTTCTATAACTAACCTTCGGGGAATATAGCCCCATTGTTTACGCTCAAAAGCCCGGTCATGAAGACCAGGCTTTTGATGTTTATACCAATAGGAATTACAGATGGGTAGCGGAAAAACGAACCACAGAGACACAGAGAACACAGAGAAATAAGGGTTTGAGAGAGTTTTTGTAAGTCAGGGTTAGAGCGAACGCAGCATTTGTTTAAACTGTCTGCGTATCAAATAAAACTTTTTTACAGAAACTTTTAAGAGATTTTATCAGTCTGGTTTTCCAAATTCTGCAAAAATCAACTAATGTCATCTTCTGCTCAAGGTATTCCCGGATTACCCGATTTGACGCATCCGATTGAGCTTGTCCAATTTGGAACCCAGGCGCTCAAAGCTTCACTGTTATTAGTATTTTTGGTCGTAGCTTTGGGAGTTGCAATCGCACTGATCAGTTTTTCTCTCCGTCGTAGCCAGCCGGAACAACTTATATTCATCGGCGAATGGGCTGTTGGTTATTCTCAACTATTGCGGGGATTACAACATTTAACTCTGGTATTAGTTCTGTTAGTACCGGGATTTTTTCTCTGTTCAACTTTAAGCAATCGCTATCACTACTGGGAACAAGCAAGGGTGGCTCAAGTTGCTGAAAGTGTTGCAGGTGAGAGGCTCGAACAATTTGCTCCCCAAGTCCGCTACTCTATTCGAGAGCCATACTCTTATAACACTCAAGTCAATGGCAAGATTGTCAAGGTAAATGAGACACGAGAAATCAATCGCTTCTTGACGTTGGCTGGTTCGCAAATTCAAGTCAAGCTTGACCAAAGCGTAGATGTTCCAGGTCGTAGCTCAGTTTATGTGGTAAATTATACTGCTGACTATAAAGTAGTTAACCAACTCAAGGATATTAATAATTTTTTCTTTGAAGTACCGCCACCTAACGGCTACACACTTCTTGCTAGCTACAAAGTTGAACGTGATGGTACTAGGTTACAACAAACCAATCCGGGTGACTATGGCTTTCCCTTCCAGCTACAACCAGGGGAAGAAACTACTTTTCGAGTCACCTATCAGGCTCAAGGAGGGCCTCGCTGGGTTTATAGCGCAACGGGACAGTTGCTTTCTAATTTTAGCCTCATAGCAATTGCTAACTTTGCTCCGGCTGATTTTGCTAGTGGTGTTGTACCGAATGAGATTAAAGTTAACGGACGCAGTACGCAATTTACTTGGAAGTTTGACGATAATGTTTCAGTCAAAAATCCATTTGGAGTGTTTAGCAACACCGAACCCATTCGTCACACTGGCGTAATTGGGCGTCTTTTATTGCTAGCACCAGCAATATTTGTGTGGTGGATATTGTTGTTATATTTGTCACTGCCAATGAGTTTCAAAAATATAGCGATCGCTGCTAGTATTTTCTTTGCTTGTCTATTAATGTTGACCTATCTAGCTCGCGTCATGAATGCTCAGTTGGCTTGGACTTTAATTTCCATCATCTTACTGTTTCTGACATGGGGATTGGGGGCAAGTCGCAGTGCTTCCCTTGCTGCTATTATCTGCACTATTGCTGGAGCCGTATTACCCATCTTTGGATTATTAATACCGTTCAGTGGACTAACCCTCAGCCTCGCGGGTTTGCTTTCAGCTGTCTGGCTAGCAGTTCGTCACTGGTATGGATGGTACAGTTTGCACCCAAAAGACCAAAGATTGTAGGGCTGTAGAAAAATGCTAAACATTAGATTAGCCAAGTTTTAGCAAATAGCACTTATGGATAACGATTTACTGGCTTTTTTGGCGGGTGCTGGGTTACTCGTCCTCTATCTCATCTTTTCTGCATTAACTGAAATGGGAACTAAACTACCTTGGAAGAAATAAGCAGATAAGCTGTTGCGTATTTAATTTGTATATGCGACGCGGGCAAGATGCCCGCACTACAATAATTTTACGTTTTCGCGTTATACAATTTAGCTGCACATCAGCTTAGGGGGATGAATCAAAAAAATGTAAATTTAATCCACTAGCGTACTTAAAAAATTTACATTTTTAAACCTGATTGGGCTTGGAAAAAGGAATAAACATCCTTTAGGCTGAGTTAATATACTTATTGTTCGAGGGAATGCTAAATGCGCGATCCACAGAAGAACCAGATTAAAATCGAGCCAGCAACCCTCGTATTAATTGTGTCCCTACTAATACTCTTGCCTCTACTATTTGTTGGTTTTTTCTCGCAGTGAGTTAGCGAGGAATACTCAACAGATATATTATCCCGACATTTTTCATAAAATGTGAACGAGTCGCACTTTGTATTGCCGTGCCATCTTAACCCCATCTCGTGAATTGTTAATGCATCGACCTACAATGCCATTGCATCGACTAACAATGCCATTGTATTGACTAACAATGCCATTGTATTGACTAACAATGCCATTGTATCGACTAACAATGCCATTGTATCGACTAACAATGCCATTGTATTGACTAACAATGCCATTGTATAGACCTACAAAAATTAACCTGCTCTTTCTTTAATGCTTGGGATAAGTCAAAAGAGCAAGTAAGTGTGGAGCATCAGCTTTGCTTTAATTTTCAAACAATGTTAGCGCGATGCCTACGGTGATCACTGAGCGGCTGGTGAGCGGAGTCGAACCATGCCGTTCGCGTAGCGTCTCGTAGAGAAGTGCGGGCTACACCTACGCCTTTTCTATCAGGTGCGTTAAGCTACTGTTAACGCACCACTTTAACCCGAAAACCACTAAGGCAAAACTTGCCGTAGTGCTGCTAAAAGTTGGTCAACGCTTTCCTTTCGACTATTAAAGCCCATCAATCCGACGCGCCAAACTTTACCAGCTAGTTCGCCAAGACCACCGCCAATTTCAATATTATGCTCATTGAGTAATTGCCGTGCGATCGCTTTACCATCTACCCCTGTTGGAATGCAGACAGTGGTAAGCGTTGGCAGTCTATACTGCTGCTCAACGTGCATACTCAGTCCTAAATTCTCCAATCCTTCCCAGAGATATTCTACGTTTTTCTGATGACGCTGCCAGGAGTTTGCTAATCCCTCTTCGGCAAGCAAACGCAGTGCTTCCCGCAATGCATAATATAAATTAATCGGTGCTGTGTGGTGATAAGTGCGTTCAGCGCCCCAATACTTACCCAGTAACAACATATCCAAATACCAGTTTGCAACCTTTGTTTGGCGCTGTTGCAATTTCTCAACTGCACGCGGACTCATTGTAAAAGGCGAAGCACCAGGCGGGCAACCCAACCCTTTTTGGCTACAACTATAGGCTAAGTCAACTCCCCAAGTATCTAAAAACAAGGGAACACCACCCAAACTTGTGACTGAATCCACTAACAACAAAGTGCCAAATTCATCACACAAATCAGCGACACCTTCCAATGGTTGACGTGCGCCGGTGGAGGTTTCGGCATGAACTAAGGCTAAAATAGTTGGACGATGAGTTTTTAATGCTGTTTGGAGTTCATCAAGGTTGAAAACTTGTCCCCAAGGTTTGGTAATGGTTCGCACATCCGCACCATAACGTCCAGCCATATCTACAAGGCGATTACCAAAGTAACCAGCTACACCAATTAAAACCACATCACCGGGTTCTACAGCATTGGCGATGGTTGCTTCCATTGCGGCTGTTCCCGTACCACTGACTGCAATGGTAAGTGGGTTTTCTGTTTGCCATACGTAGCGTAGCAACGATTGAATTTCATCCATGAGTGCCAGAAAAGCTGGGTCAAGATGCCCAACGGGTGAAGTATTCATCGCCTGGAGAACTGTAGGATGGGCATTGGAAGGCCCAGGCCCTAACAGCAAACGGGATGGCATTTCTAGCGGTGTGAGTTGCAAGCGCCCAGAGTCGTTGATTGAAATTGTTTGCGTCATAAACTGTTTTCGCCTAGATCATACTTAACGGATCATACGATGGCTTCTCTTCGAGACGCTGCGCGAACGCCAACGCCAGAGGCGAACGCATCACCTATGTTTTAGTGAATCTGTCATTTGCCAGAAGATGCGATTACGGCAAAGTATTATAGTGATTCAACCAAATGTGCGAGAGTATACTTATTCACTTACTCGGAGACATAATTATGGTTTTTGCTGGCAAACGACCAAATAATTTAGGTATTAGCAACGGTAAATTAGCACCCTGCCCTAACTCCCCTAACTGTGTTTCCAGTCAGAGTGCAGATGCAGAACATAAAATTGCACCACTGACTTTTACATCGACCACACAAGAAGCGATTAGTAATCTTAAACAGATTATTGAGTCTTTACCAAGAACCAAAATAATTACCGAAAACCAAGATTATTTATATGCAGAATTTAAAAGTGCTTTACTGGGATTTGTGGATGATGTAGAATTCTATCTAGACCGGAATGCTAATGTTATCCAAGTACGTTCAGCCTCACGCTTAGGTCAAAGCGATTTGGGTGTTAATCGTCAACGAATAGAAACAATTAGAGCCAAGTTAAAATAATTCGTAATTCCTAATGACGCTCTCTACGAGACGCTGCGCGTAGCTTGCTTAAGAGTAAGGGTACGCGGACTCGCTACTTTCATTACGAGTTAGTTAAAGTCTGCGATCGCAATATTTGTGAACCTGAATTTATTTAAAAACTTTGACCCCCGTCCCAGACTGATAATTGCTGTCGGACTCGCTGTATTAGTTTCAATAATTCTTCCGTCTTGGCTGCACTTACCTACTCGCATTCTCTGCGCTTGGAACTCCGGTGCTGACTTTTTCTTAGCCGTAACCTGGTGGAAAATGATCAAAGCTACCCCAGAAAAAATTCGCCGTTATGCTGAGAATGAATATGAAGGACATTTAGCTATATTCATGCTGGTGATAGCTGCGGCTTGTGCTAGTGTTTTAGCGATCGGGTTTTTACTAACTGAGAAAAAAGGGTTGTCAACAACTCTGCTGACCCTACATGTCATACTTTCAATTATGACCATTGTCGGTTCTTGGTTACTAGTGCATACGATGTTTGCGGTGCAATATGCACACAGCTATTACAAATATATTAGTCGTAATAATAAAGAAGAAATCACCAAAGGTTTAGATTTTCCTAATAACGACTATCCAGACTATTGGGAGTTTTTATATTATTCATTTGTAGTTGGTATGACTAGCCAAGTTTCAGATGTGCAGACGACATCACGCGAGATGAGGCGCTTGACTTTGTTACATGGCATATTATCCTTCTTTTTCAATACCACCATTTTAGCGATGAGCATCAATATTATTGCATCGCTGATTTAAAAATCGCTTAACTCAGCCAATCCCTTGCGGGTTTTCGACTTTGACCTAGACTGAGATACCTCAGCCCCCGACAAACCGTCTGCATAGGCTTACCGCCCATGAGCTACATGAAGGGGAATACTCAGATTGTTGGCTTATGGCAATAGACCAAAACAATCCATTGCACTCCTAATTTATGCATCACTACTGATAATTTGGAATGAGAGGATGTTACAAAATCAACTCGCGTCTTCCCAGTCACTGAGTAACTCATGCTGTTGTACAGTTTTCTTGCATTGGCGGAATGGTACTTTAGGAGTACCAATACTAATGCCAGGAAAAGAGTGTTTTTTTGTCTTGCTGGGTCTGTTTTCTTGTGTCGTTGTCAACTGTTGGGTTTTCATTGGTAAATCAATTTCTGATTAAAATCTCAGCACCAATTTATAACACCAATTTTCAAACGGCAACTTCCACTATAGGTAGCTTATTTCGTACAAATATTCACAATCTGATCGCTACTAACTGGGGATTCCAATCAATTTCTTAAAACTTTTGCTCAAGCTTGTTTAGTCATTACTGCTAAATTGATCACACATTCAGGAAATTGGCGCTTTAATGCAGGAAAAACCGGACAAGGCGCTTGTTCTTGTAAATTGTCCGGTTTACTCCAAGTAAAGGGGGCTTTCTGCGCTGCTGACATCCACACCAGACGCTTTGCTCGTGTCATCGCAACGTAGAGTAAACGGTACTCCTCAGATATTTTTAAGTGCTTTGCTTGTTCCCATGCTTGTGTAACATCTGGTATGGTAGATTCTTCGTGGAGAGCAGCACGAATTTGGGCGCGGGCTACTTCTGATAAGGTAAAATCCCCTAAGAACTGGCTTTGGGGAGGAACCCAAAATCTCCCAGGAATCAAGTTTTCGTGGAGAAAGGGAAGAAACACATAGTCCCAATCTAGCCCTTTGGCTTTGTGCATAGTAATAATCGTCAGTTGACCGCGACGAGTGTAACGTTCTTCCGAATCTTCGGTTTCCACTGGCTCAAACCGTTCGGAACTGACGATTTCACTTAAAGCTGACAGCATTCCCCCCATCGAACTATTGCCAGCAATCTGCTGGTTTACCCGTTCTGCGAGTTTGTCAGCAGTTGCCAATTCTGCTTGGTCGTAATTTAAGGTCAAGGCGAGAAAGGAAATTAGCTGGTACAGGGGCAATTCCAAGCGGGCGCGAAGTAAATTGCGGCACAAGCGAGCGGCTTTTTGTACCGTTTCTGGCTGCGGTGCTGCTAGGGGGCCAGGATACAAAAATTCTTCTGGGAGACTAGCAAGGGCGTTGAGGTCTTGTGTAGGAATTAATTGGCGCTGTACTAATGCTTCTAGGGCGGCTTTGAGGTAATCGGGGGAGTGGGGGCGATCGCAAAATTGCAATAATGCTAAAATCTCTTGGGGAACATGGGAACGGCGATCGCGTTCTCCCACATCGTAAAGTGTAATTTTATGCTCTTTGCACACAGGTGTCAGAGCCTCTGCTAACCATCGTCCTTGGCGATTTTCTCGCACTAAAATCGCTGCACTATTTTGTGTTGGGTCTTCACCAAATAACTCGATCACTCTTTGAGATAACAATTCAACCGTGTGATGAATGTCACGCGGAGTATAAAGTTCCAGTCCTCGTCCTACTGGTGCTGGGTTGGCGTTATCTTGCGGATCGCCAGCTTCAACAGGGCGAATTGTCTGCAAGCGAAATGGTACTTGTCGGTTGTCAGGAATCTTTTGTCCGTTATTCGTTTTTGCTAACGACTGATTATTGATCCATTTGAGGGCAAAGTTAGCAGCTTCAATGATAATTCTAGTACTGCGACCAGCTTGATCCATCGTTGCCAATCGTTGGATGCGATCGCACTCTTCGCAAAATTGCCGAAAATAAATCGGATCGGCTGGGGTAAAAGTAGAGTTAATCGCTTGGTTGGGGTCGCCAACTCGGACTAGATTGAGTGGGGAGTGCGTAGAGACGCGATTCATCGCGTCTGTATTCATCCCCTCATCTCCCCCATCACTCGCCAAAATTTCTAACAGTTGCGTCTGTAATGGGCTAGAATCTTGGGCTTCATCTTCAAAGACGGCGAAAACTTGGTTTTGCTCGATGCGACGGGCGCTGTCGTTTTCTAAAACGCGCAGTGCGGCTAAAATCATATCGTCGTAGTCAATAAAATCACGCGATCGCATTAAGTTTTGATATTGCTCATACAATCCCGCCGCTACGCTCAAAATTGCATATTCGTCTGTGGTTTGTTTACTCCACTCCCGCAACTTTTCTGGCGATATCCCAGAACTTTTTGCTTCATGAATTACCGTATTAGCCAATTCTGGTAATACTTCTGTTCGCAGCACCGATTGACGACGTAACCTTTCTGTCTCTTCTCCGTCAAATTGATGACCTTCTAATAACCGCAAATATATTCCTGGATTATTTGCAATCCATTGCTCTACAGATGTTCGGATAAAACGGTGACTTTGGGTTGGTGTAATTAATGTGACATTTTGTAACTGCAAACCTGATAAATCAGAATGGCGACTGGCAATGTTCAGCGCTAGACCATGTAGGGTATAGACAAAGAATCCCGTCTGAGGTAGAGATAAATCATCTCGTAAGAATTTGCGAATCTTCGCTTTAATATTGGCAGCAGCTGAACGAGTAAAGGTGACAACTACTAATTGACGGCGGGAGGATGAACGTTCATATTGACGTGCGATCGCGATCGCTGCCGCCGCCGCCATACCAGTAGATTTGCCTGCACCAGGAACGGCAGAAATAGCTAAAGGGCCAGATTGCCAGTCAGCCATTTGCTGCTGTCCAGGGCGTAGACTGTTGCGGATTGCGAGAATCTTCTCCCGCAGAGAAGGAACAGGCGATCGCTCAGATAATTCTGAGTGGAGTAATTCTTGAGCCACAGGAGCAGTAAATTTAGAGTCAGACATATCAAAATTTTATATTTTAAATAAATTAGGACTTACGCAAAAACTCTCTAAAGCTGTTATTTCTCCGTGTCCTCTGCGTCCTCTGCGGTTCGATTTTCTGTTACCTGTGCGTAAGTCCTATGTAGTTATAAATTTTTTCATCTCAAGCTGCTTTTGCTGCATTTAGATAGCAGCAAAAGTGCAGTTTACGTGGTGATTTTAAATTTTTCCTTCAATCCCAAATCCAAAATCTAAAATTGAATTATTCGTCAATCTGCCAGGAATCCTTAGTTAATTCTTCATCCAGAATTTTCTTAGGACGCACGATGATAATAACTTGCCCTAGTAAGGGAATTTCTGGCTCAGTTTCAAACCACTGAAAATCTAACTCACCACCATTTTCAACGACAAAGTAGCTGGAGGCATCCCATTCTCGTTGGGCACGATCTATCACTACTACAACTGGCCCTATTTGGCTTTGGGTTTGGATGGGGAAGCGATCGCTATTCCCTAAAATCACTACTGGATCTTCTGCCGCCAACAACACTTGCCAACCTGGTAATGGTATCCAAGCTTGCTCTCCAGAAAACTTAACCATCCGAAATGGTTCAATTTCTGTCAGTATGGGCACAGCTTGCAAGTCTTGCCGTGATAATGGCAACTCGCCTACCACGGGCAAAATTCGGGGTAATTGTTCTTCAAATTCCAGACGGTAAAAGGGTAGAATTGGCGCTGGACGCTGGGGAGTAGTAGTAAAATCAGTTAGTAGCTGTTCGATTTTTTGCCTTGCTGCTGGCGTGTGAGCAAAGCGTAAACCTTTGGCTATCAGGCGCGATCGCTGTTGTAAATCTGCATTTTGGCGTGCCAGTTTCCAAACTTGATGAGCAACAGCATCCCCAGGATGGGCAGAAAACCCTTCTGGCAAAGTGCGGTAATAAGAGAATTCTTTAAGTGCTTTTGCTATTTCCCGTGCCTCATCGGCATCAACATTGTGGACGAAGATTAGTTCGGCGGCGGCGGCGCGTTCTTCTTGGGTGAGCAAACGCAGTTCGTATAAAACATCACTGCCGCGTGTGCCATAGTGCGATCGCGTTTCTTCCGATACTCCAAACTTTTCCAAAGAATTGTAAACTTGAGAACCAACAACCACCTGATTTTGTTGAATCGGCTCAAATCCAGTCGCCTCAAAAATGTCTTGGGGGTTGTAACCGGTTTTTAGCAACGAGGCGATCGCCGTTCCCCATTCCACCCAGTTACCTTGTTTTTGCCTCAGCCTTCGCAGTAATTCTTGTGCTACATCGTTGGTAGGATTTTCTTCGGGATTCTGAGCGTTGGGTGGTAGATCAGTCATAATCGGAGTCCGAGCTTCAACTTGAGAGGTTGATTAATACCTCATGAGCAAGTCTTATTCTAATCTATGAACTACCCATACCTACTGCTTTAAGTTGATCTGTGGAAACTGATCTAGTTAATTCTTCTTGTGGAATTTTTCTTGCTTCCGATATTTGGTACAAGCAAATATCCTCTGTGACACTCACCGTTACCGTATTTAAATATTCAAGTTAACTCCGTAAAAACCCTTGATAAAATTCAGCTATTCTCAACTAAGCTTGGTATGGAATATAACAAGATAGTGAATATTTAAAGGAAATATGTTATGGATAAGCCCAATCTCGAAATTGATAAACTCCAATCTCAAGTGATGACTCTCCAACAATCAAAAAAGCTAAAAATCCTAGTAGTTGACGATGAGCCAGATAATCTCGATCTGCTTTATCGCACCTTTCGACGCGACTTTAATGTTTTGAAAGCTGATAGTGGGGTGAACGCCCTAGAAGTTTTGGCAGCAGAAGGGGAGGTAGCGGTGATTATCTCCGATCAACGGATGCCAGAAATGAAAGGAACTGAGTTTCTCAGCAAGACTGTACCTCAGTTTCCCGATACGGTTAGGATAATTCTCACCGGATTTACTGATATTGAAGACTTGGTAGAGGCGATTAATGCGGGGCAAGTCTACAAATATATCACCAAGCCTTGGGACCCAGGCGAACTGAAGGCAGTGGTGCAAAGAGCAGCAGAAACCTACGACTTGCTCAAGCAACGTACAGAAGAATTACGCCGTTCTCATGCTCAAATAGCCCTGCTGAGTGTTTTGGTACAGGTAACTCAAGTAGTTTCTAGCTTAGAAGAAACTCTCGCTCCAATTGCTAGGGCTGTGAGTAATACTTTTGGAGCAGACGGGTGTATTCTACAACTTACAGATGGAAATACTCTGATTGCGACTCAAGGAACTTACAGCGATACAGGTACAATAGAGAATTGGCTATCTGTTGACCCACTAACAGAGGAAGCGATCGCCACCGGGCAAATGCAAGTTTCCTTAAATATACTTAAAGACACTAAATTGGTTGATGCTATTCACTACCAAAATACAGGTGTGCAAGCACATTTAGTTACCCCAATTAAGTACCGTAATCAACTTTTGGGTGTATTGTCGCTACAGTGGAAACAACCCTGCACTTTGCGGGAAGACGAATTAATGCTAATTAATTTATCAGCCCAACTGATAGCGATCGCTCTTACTAGTTGTCATTAGTCATTAGTGAAAAACCAATGCCTAATGCCCAATGCCCCATGCCCAATACCCAATACCCAATGACTAACGAAATTCAGTCCATTTTTAACCGTATTGCGCCGGTTTATGACCAGTTGAACGATTGGTTGAGTCTGGGACAGCATCGAATATGGAAGGAAATGGCAGTGAAATGGAGTGCAGCTAAATCGGGTGATACGGCATTAGATTTGTGTTGCGGTAGTGGTGATTTAGCCTTACGTCTGGCACGGCGTGTAGGGGCAACAGGGAAGGTTTATGGAGTGGATTTTTCACCCAACCTGCTAGAAAAAGCTAAAGAACGCTCACATTGGCAGTATCCCCAACCTGCGTTGGCAATGCCCGCCGTAGGCATCGCCTGGGTAGAAGCCGACGTGCTAAATTTACCCTTTGAGGATAACCAATTTGATGCCGCAACAATGGGCTATGGTTTAAGAAATGTTAAAGATATTCCCCCGCAGTCTCCAAGAGTTATACCGGGTTTTAAAGCCGGGTGCTAAAGCCGCAATTTTGGACTTTCATCGACCGAGTAATCCTCAGCTACGTGCCCTTCAGCAGTTGTATCTGGACAGTTTTGTGGTGCCAGTTGCCAGTTATTTAGGGTTAAAAGAAGAATATGCTTACATCAGCCCTAGCTTAGACCGCTTTCCCATCGGGAGAGAGCAAATAGAGTTAGCGCGTCAAGTTGGTTTTGCTGTTGCCACACACTACCCCATTGTGAACGGTATGAT
Organism: Nostoc sp. CCCryo 231-06; assembly: GCA_023522315.1. GTDB lineage: Bacteria > Cyanobacteriota > Cyanobacteriia > Cyanobacteriales > Nostocaceae > Nostoc. Next base: position 41,707 of record JAHCSU010000329.1, on the reverse strand, counting down.
GGGAGTGCTGGTAGTCAGCAAATTTTAGATTTTAGATTTGCAATTTTGGATTGGGGACTGCGGAATAGGTAATGGGTAATGGAGAATCCTTAGTGGTTAGTGGAAAAGCAACTAACAATTAATAACCACCAAATACCAATTACCAATACTCAATTCCTAATTTATAATCTAAAATCCAAAATCCGTCTTGGTGCAGTCGCCTGCGGAGGGAAACCCGTCCGCAGCGCTGCACCGCAAAATCCAAAATCCAAAATCCTGTGGACTGGTCTCATCTTTGGCTTTATGTGTCTCCCCCGGTACTGGGTGGAATTATTGGCTATTTCACAAATGATATAGCCATCAAAATGTTGTTCCGTCCTTACCGAGCAATTTACATTGCTGGACGAAGAGTACCCTTCACCCCTGGATTGATTCCCCGCAACCAGGAACGTTTGGCTCTGAACATTTCTAAGACAATTATGGGGTCACTTTTGACACCACAAGAATTGCAAAATCTGGCGCGGCGTTTGTTGCAAACAGAACGCGTGCAAGGAGCAATTATCTGGTTGTTGCGGCTGGCTATTGAACAAATAAAAACAGATAAAAACGAGAAAAGTGCCAAAATTGTGGCAGGGATTTTGCGGGATTTAATAGGGGAATCCTTGCCACGATTACTCAAGGTTTTAGCGCGACGTGAAGACTTTTTGGAAGCGCAGATCAATCAAATTTTTGACCAGATATTACTGGAATTTCAATTGAGTGAAGAACAAGCTACGCGGCTTGCTGATTGGTTATTGCAAGTAGTTTTACCGCCGGATATGCTGCGGCAGACGATAGTTGATTTTTTGACCGATCGCACGATTCAAATTATTGATGAAGGCTTCCGCGAAAAAACCAGTGGGACTTATTGGGTAGTCGCAAATTTGTTTGGCTTACGTAATACTCTCACACGGCTACGGACTTTTTGTTTGGATGAAAAAGAGGCTGCCAATACTCGCTTGCAGGAATTGACTGAAGGCTTGCAAATGCGCGATCGCATTCGGAAATTACTGCAAAATTTATCATTACAAAACTTGCCAATTGGGACAGTGCGCCAGCTCCGAAAGACTACCCGCGAAAGTGTCCGCCATTACTTACAAAACAGTGGCAGCGATTTTTTACAAGGATTAACTGATTCTGTTGATTGGGAAAATATTGCTGTAGTGCTGCTGAATCGTCTGAGTACTTCACCTGTTGTCAATACTTCTTTAGAAGTCATGAGTCAAGAGTTGGCTTTAATATTAGATAAGTATTTGGAAAAAGATTTAGAAGTAATTGTGGCACAAACAATTCCGATTTTGTCGATAGATCAAGTAATAGTTGACCGGGTAAAATCAACTTCCCCGGCTGATTTAGAAGCTGCTATTGAGGGAATTGTAAAAAATGAATTGCAAGCTATTGTAACTTTAGGTGGTGTTTTGGGTTTTGTCATCGGGTTATTGCAGACAGTGTTTTTAATATTTAGTCAATATTGATTTTGTGTTTTTGACTATAAATTTTTATCAAATTATAGTTGCAAGTTGCCCAGATTGTGAAATGAGTGAAATTGAGCGATCGCTTAACTCAAAATCTGTGCTAGTTATGTCTTAAATACTTGGCTTTGTCACTAAAGGCTCAATATATGCTTCTAGAGTATCTTTAACTTTAGAAGGCTGACGAACTGGAGCGATCGCAGAATAATCAGGTTTTACTGTCCAGTCATAATGGCGAAGCAGTGTAGAAAGCACAATCTTCATTTCCATTTGAGCAAATTCCATGCCTAAACATCTGTGCGAACCATGACCAAAACCCACTAGTGCTAAGGGATGTTTCTTATCTTCTTCACGAGGTGGTGCAAAGCGATCGGGGTCGAAGCGATCGGGATCGGTATACAGTTCTGGTAGACGGTGAGTCAACATCGGTGAGATAGTCACAAACCAACCTGCTGGGATGCGATAACCTGCATACTCAATATCCTTGAGGACTCCACGATTATAGGCATACACTGGTGGATAAAGCCGTTCTACTTCTTTTAAGACGTTGGTTAAATCTGGAAGTTGTTTGAGATGAGACAGATTAAGGGGATTACAGCACCTCCGGCGGCTATGAGGTACATCCTCAAAACTGAAAGCTATGATAGGAGAGGGGCAAGAGGAAAACTGTATTGCATAATAGCCGGAAGCGCTGTATTTCCCACAACTGCTAATTGTTCTTGGCGCAGTCGCGATCGCCATTCTGGGTGATTACCTAATTCAAATATTACCCAACTTAGCAAGGAGGCTGTCGTCTCGTGTCCAGCAAATAGTAGTAGTAAGGCCTCGTTGATTATCTGTGCTTCGCCCAATTTATTGCCGTCTTCATCAACAGCTGCTAGCAGCAATCCCAAAACATCTTTTGATTCTTCTAAGTTACCTTGCTCGATACGCTGTGCGATTGCTTGACGCAAGAAAGCTACCAACTCACCCCTAGCATTTTGACCGCGACTATATAAAGTAAAAGGGAGATTCAATTTGAATATTGTCATACTGCTCTCTAGCAGTTGTGTAAACCACTGACTAGTTTGCTCAACTTCGCTCTTATTCTGACTTCCCAAAAACAGGCGAGTAGCAACCATTAGGGTAAGCTGGCGGAAACTAGAATTTAAAGGAATCGTTCTCTGTCCCCAATCTTTGAGGAAGTCTTGCACAATATTTTGGATAGTGTCGAAATATGTAGCGATCGCTTTTCCGTGAAATGCTGGATACATTAAGCGACGAGTTAGGCGATGTTCTTCCCCATCTTGTAATAAAATATTGTTGCCAAATGTTGATTCTAAGAAATACCACCCTATCCGCGACGACATGTGTTCCGCCTGTTCCACCAGCACCAGCCGATTAGCATCAGGGCCAATTAAATAAGCACGTTTACGTCCCATGACGCTCGTCTTAAAAACTGAACCATACTGCTGGAATCGTCGCCATAAATACAACTCTGAATCCTGAAATATTTCCAAAGTCTCCCCCAAGATGGGCAAGCCATAGCTACCAGGCATTTCTTCGGCGGATTTTAGCTGCCGCATATTTGAGTACCTCCAGCAGTAATTAGATACAGTATCTACTTAATTGTAAAGCGTAGTTATGTTTTGCAAATCTAAATTACCACTCGCGGTAGAGTTTTTCTGCATAGAACATAATCTCTTCATTTGGCAATCTAATTTTTGGTTTTTGCCGAGGATACAAGCTTTCAACTGCACTACTATCCTGTTCAATAACTGTAGCTGCTGCTTGTAAAACTGAGTTTTTAAACAGAAATGTCATCAAAGGATTGACTACTTTGGCATACATCAAAATAAACGTTTTGGTGATTTTTTCTGTTTCAGGGTAGAGAATATGAATTTGAGCTATATCACCAATAGGTGTTTTAGCAAAAAAAGCTGTAGTTGAAGGGAAAGCGTATTCAAGTGTATTAGCCAGCGTTTTAGGGAAGATTCCCAAAATAGGATTTTTGATAATTTCTCCTAACGTGTTGTTGGCTCTCGTTAGTTCTTGTTTGACTGTGGCATAGTATCCTTTTTCTTCAAAAGAGCTTACATTACAAGATGTAATTTTAAATAGTTCTTTATGAGTCCCATTTTGGTGGTTATAGTCATAGTTAACCATCAGATTAGTCAAAAAATCACCGTGAATACTTTTGTCCCCAGTTACTCCCATGAACTCGTATTCATCGACAATTTTTTGATGCAAATCTGGGATGGACAATCTTGGCTCAAATCCAGCATAAGTCCAGATGCAATTATTGCTAATAATTAGCTCTAATGGTTTGGTAATTGGCTGAGTGTCTTTTTTATCTCCTTGCTGTAGTCTGCCTTGTCCATCAAATTCTAGTGCATGAAAAGGGCAAGTAATAGTATCTCTCTCTTGGCAAACCCAGCCGTCTGATAATGGTGCTTGCATGTGTGGACAGATGTTATCAAGGGCAAACACTTCGCCTTTTTGGTTTTGCCAAATGACATAATCCTGTCCATTTAATATGATTTTATTCGGTTTATTCACTCCTAATGTAGATTTATGCGCGATTAACCAAGGCGCACCAGGTAAAATTGGTTCCATTTTTCCTCCAAGATATTGATAATTTGTTTATTTAAAGTTCAGCAGATGGGTTAGTAAAACTTCACACAATATTGAAATTTGAAAGTTAAAAGTTGTGTGTCATCTGTCTGACATCTTACTTTTGAATGCAAATTGGGATGGATAATTAAAGTCTTGTCTGCAATAGACGAACTAATACAATCGCGCATTTGCTCGGCTAATTTTGGCTACTACATTGCTGAATTATGTAAATAACTAACTAATTTTTTAGTTAGTAAGTCTTAATTTAATAAATTTCATCTTCTATGTCAACTACTAATCAATTTTTTAGTTAATATATTTTCGTTATGATGATGGAGCAACGTGGGTCGTTCAACGCAGTCAAAATTCTCAGGTAAAAAGCCGCGTCAGGTGCGGGATGCAGAAGCGACGAAAAAGCAGATTCTCGATGCGGCGGAAGCGGAGTTTGCCAGAAATGGACTTCAAGGGGCGCGGACAGAAGCGATCGCTAGAGGTTCAGGTGTTACCACAGCGATGATTTACTACTACTTCCAGAGCAAGGAAGGACTATATCAAGCTGTTCTGCAACGTCCGGCGGTGGAGATGCACGAAGGGTTTCAACAGCTAAATTTGGATCAGTTTCCACCAGAGGAAGCGTTGAAGGTGCTTGTTAAGGGAGCGATCGCTTATGAAGCTGCTCACCCACACCGGGGAATGCTTTGGTTCCAAGAAGCAAACCAAAATCAGGGAAAGTATTTCAAACAGGGGAATTGGCAAGAAAATTTTAGCTATCTCATCAAGATTTTAGAGCGGGGAATGGCGGAAGGTTGTTTCCGTCAACTCGATCCATTTCTCACCACCCTGCATATTGTTGGGGTTTATAATTTATACTTCAACGCTTACGAAAACATTAAGCATACTAGACCCGATTTGCAACTGCTGAGTCCAGAAATGATTGAGCAGCATACTCAAGCAGCAGTTAATTTTATTTTGGCTGGTGTGCGACGGACTGGGGATTAGGGGTTGGGTATGGGAAACTGCGTAGGCGTAGCCCAACCTAGGCATCGCGTGCCAAAGCGTCATAATAAAAAACTAGAGGAAGTAACTGACTTTCTCTTTCTCTCCATTAAAAAATAGGAGTAGCAAGATGAATGCTCATAAAGTAGAAGCTGTTTTAACTGAAGATGGAACTTTAATACTGCGGGGCTTACCTTTTCATGCAGGGGATGCTGTGGAGGTAATTATTCTCGAAGCTAAAACTCCACAGCCCGAACAAGCACTACCTAGCCAGTTAGAAACTAATCTTTATCCAATGCGCGGGAAACTACTCCGTTATGATGACCCAACAGAACCCGTCGCTTTGTCAGATTGGGAAGTTTTGCAATGATTATACTTGATACACATATCTGGGTTTGGTGGGTTGACGATAACGAGCGATTAACTAAAAAACATCGGGAATATATACAAGAATATCAATGTCAGGGTTTAGGAGTAAGTATTGTTTCTTGTTGGGAGGTCGCCAAATTAGTCGAGAAAAATAGACTGGTTTTTTCTTGTTCAGTTAATGAATGGCTGGAAACAGCTTTAGCTTATCCCGGAATACAGCTATTAAATTTGACGCTGCCAATAGTGGTTGATTCAACTCAATTAAGCGGCTTTCATAGCGACCCTTTTGACCAAATTATTGTAGCTACAGCTATAAATTATGGGTGTCCTTTGTTAACTGTTGACGCGAAAATCATTAACTATTCTGGTGTGGTAACGCTTGTATAAACACTATGATAAAAGTGTCACTTTTTTACAAAACCACAGCCTATGCTTAAACCATCTCTGTCTCCAGAAAAAGGAACCCATTTTTCTTCTCCAGGAAATCCGACGAAGTACTCCTGCTGCTTTACTACCCACTTGCTTTCTTGGTAAGCGTATGTTTCACGACATTTCAAGGGGAATGGTTCAGAGCTTCCTTTAGCGTTGCTAATTGCAGTGCCTCTAGCCTCTGATTCAGTAGTAAATTTTTCACTAGTAAGAAGTACGTCTAAAGTAGTAATTCCAGTATAAGGCGATACCAAAGAATCAGTTTTATTGACATCGTATTTGATATCAGCAACTTTTGCAGACATTCTAGTCCACCCCTCACTACTTTTCAAAATGCCAGCCCCCTTATTAATGTATGTTTGTTTTTCCTCAATTAGGGTTTTAAATTGAGCTACAGGGTCAGAGTTTTCTACCTGAGAAACTACTGCTTGAGAAACCTGTGTTTTATTAGAATTACTGCAAGATGTACCAGTAATAGCAATAGAAGTAATAGTTAAAAAAATTACTATATTTTTCACTATCTTAAATAAAATAAGTAAATCTAGATTTACTTATTTAGGGGAATATGAGAACCGAAATTTTACTGATTAAGTCAAGACTTAGCCTAATTTCTGAGGCACATCTGATATTCTGTCTTGGATAGGGTTAAACCGAACTTCAAGTTACACCACTGACCTCGGAAATATACTATTGTAAATACATCCTTTAAAAGCTTGTGTGGCAAGGATTTCAGCATTATGGTGCAATTTTCCCATTTTGTCCAAAGTCCAATATCGGAATTACAAGTTACGAATTACGCACAGCACTACTAGCCTTCAACTTAGGATAAGCAATCCGTTTGTGATGAAATTGCTGCCAAACATCCACAAATATCTGGGCAATCTGTGACATCTCTTCCCGTTTTAGTCCTGAATCTACAAGTTGATTGTCTTGCCATTTGGCACGCAGGATATTATTTAACATTGCTAAAGCTTGTTCGGTGGAGACATCTTTGAGCGATCGCTTCTCTCCCAAAGGTTTAGCCGATGCTTGCAGCGATCGCAGCGCCGCTTCGCAAGAATCTGCTAACATGACAATTCCGGTTTCCCGTGATTGGGGAATCGGGCCATCGTAGCGAAAATCTGCGTCGTCTACTATTAAACTTGGATCTGACTGAGCCATTTGCTGGGCTTGATGATGGAAATAGGCAATTAACATCGTTCCCTGATGCTCTGGAATAAAAGCTTGAATCGCTGTAGGTAAAAGGTGTTTACGCGCCATCACCAACCCTTCAGTTACGTGCTTTTTGATAATCTCTGCACTCTTCCAAGGGTCTTTAATCTCTGTATCATGTTTATTTGGCCCCCCCATTTGATTTTCAATAAAGCCAAGGGGATCGTGCATTTTGCCAATATCGTGATATAATGTTCCAGCCCTGACTAGTTCAACATTGCATCCTAGTTGTTTGGCAGCAGCTTCGGCAAGGGTAGCGACAAACAGGGTGTGTTGAAAAGTTCCAGGAGTTTCAGTAGCAAGCCTTTTTAATAACGGGCGGTTAGGGTTCGACAACTCCGCTAAACGGATGGGAGTAACTAAATCAAAAACTTTTTCTAGATAAGGACTCAAGCCTAAAGCTACAACACTCCAGCCTAAACCGGATAAAGCAAACAATCCGGCTTCTCGGAGGACGATATACCAGGTTGAACCAAATGCTTGACCAATTAAGATTTTAACAACCAGATAAATGCTGCCCTGAGTTAAAGCGATCGCAACCCCTAATAATGCCAATTCTTCACGCGATCGCAATCGTTGGGCTATGTAACTACCTAATATTGCCCCACCAGCACCAGCTAAAAGCGCAGCCTTGCTTATATCCAAGCTAATAGCTAATATCGGCAACAGCAGTCCAACAACTGTCAATCCCAAAGTGGGGCCATAAAAGCTTCCCAACAATAAACCAAGGGCACTCCAGGTGGTATAAGGCAATCCTATCGTTACCAACCCTGGCACACTCAAAGTCAGCAATAACACCAATAGGCGATCGCGTTGTCGCAATTCGTAATAGACATGCCGTTCTACCCAGACAAAAATGCCAATAGCGATCGCAATTACACCTGCTAACTTCACTAACTCGTGCCATTTTACCTCCCGGCGAACCAGGTGATAATGCTCCAGCACCTTAAAGTTCCATGCAGTAATCTGCGCTCCTTTTTTGACAATCACCTCACCATACCGTACCTTCACCATCACGGGTGGCACACCAGCAGAAGCCTTTTGAGCGTTTTCTTTCGTTTGTTGTTCATCTCTTTGCAAATTCGGCTTGAGTACAGCTAACAACAGGTTCTTTGCCAAAGATTCGGCGGATTCTGGTACAAAGGACTGCAATTGTAAACTCACCGCATTCTGTAAGATATTTTTTGGCAGTCCCTGTGGGATGCCTTGGGTGAGAATCCGCTCTGCGCTCTGATGGATTCCCATTTGTGTTGTTTCCCACTCCACATTTGACAAATCCAAAAGCAGGGATTCTTCATATACTGCTTCTGGGGTAATAGTCTCTAACTGTAAAAGTTTGGCAGTGGCTTGGGTGTATCTTTGGCGTGTTTGGGAAATTTCGGCAATCAGTAAAGACAAGTTTTTCTCAGACGTTGTGACGCGGTAAGATTCTAGTTCTGCTACTGCTTGAGTAAAGTCAGTGTTTTGAGAAAAATCAACAGGCTTTGCTTTGTCTTCTGTGGCGTAGGGTGTTGTGCGCGGTTGGCGTTCCTGATTGGGTGCGGATGAGGCGGCGGTTTGTCCTGCTCCTTTTTTCTGCTGATTTCTCCCATTTTCTACAGCTACTAGCAGTGTTTGCCATTCCAACTCAGGACAAGAGCGGAGGTAACGCTGGCTAGAGATGGACAAAACTATAGGATCAAAAAAAGGAAAAGCTCCAGCAACGGCGCGAATTTCGTTGCCATTATCTAGAAGTTGTTGCAAATTTTCCTTGATTTGTTGGTTCATTCGCGCATCAACCATCAACACTTGTAAGGATGTTTGACTAACGGCTTTGCGCTCGGCTTCTGTTTTTTTCTGATCTTCGATGCTAGCTGTGTAAGGCGCTGTAATCGTTTGGGGCGCAGGATTTCCTACTTGGAGTTGAGTCTGGTTGTATAATTTATGCCCAATAACACCAGTGAGGGACACTAGAGCGATCGCTAAAATTACCAAGGAACGCTGTTCATGTACCCAATCTAAACCAACTGCATAAATAGTACTCTTAGTTTTGACCGATTTTGTTTTTGACTGGAGCGCTCTTTCTTGTTTTCGGCGCTCACTTTTATCGTTGGTTTTTGATAAAAATAGAATTATATTCTTAAGCACAGTCCTTAGAAGTTCCCTTCTATGGGTTTTGCTTTTGGGACTTCTCATTAACTTTCCCTTACGGCGTAGTCCTTTGTACTGTCGCCGCCAGTTAGTCAATTGCTGGGTTAAGAACTGCAAAAATTGCTTTATTTTCATTATTTCTGCCTGCAATTGCTGACTTTGATAGCTCAAAATAAGACAATCATCAGGGATGGATACAGGAAGTTTGATCTGCTGCTATTGCAACTACGCTGGCGGAGGCTAATTAAAGCTGATTTGCCATAATAGCTACCTACAGACTCAGGTTGAGGCTTGCTGAAAAATTCTAGTATATAAGTTTTTTAGTTTTTGGCTAAATTAGTAGTCTTCAGCGTTTAGTACCCGCAGCGTTATTCCGTGAAAATAGCATTAACGCGACCGAATAACGCGAGGAGCTGAGTAAACTGAAAGCAAAGCCGCCTCAGATCCCTCCTCGGTTAACTCCCTTGGATTTAAGGTAAGATCATACACTCCTGACCACACCGCCACCAATGCATCGGTCAATTCTAACATTTGCGAAAAACTAGTTAGTCCCCATGTTGGAGAATTCCTCTGCAAGAGCAAAACTTGCCAATTTACGGGAATTCCGCCTATACCGTTATATGCTCCTGATAAAGCACCAGTAATTGCACCTGTAGGCTGTAAGCTTAGAGGCGTAGCATGTTGCACTTTAAAATTGCCATTGTAAGTAGCCCGCAAAACTGCCAGACGAAAGTCTTCCAAGGTACTCAAAAAGCAGTAGAATGCCATAGCAATAGTGTTACTGAGTTTTTCTTCCCTAGCAAACTCAGCTTGTGCCCTTGACAATCCCGCCCCTTGCTCTAATAAATTCTGAACTGTTAATAATTTTTTTGGTATTGATGTCGGTGTTTGTCCGATAAAAGAAATTGTTTGCGGAATTACGGTTAAAGGGTTGAGTTTTTCAGTTAGGGCAAGAGCGATCGCATATCCTACTGCTAGTGTTCCATCCCTTACTATTGGGTCATCCTCCCAGATTTTTAGGACATCCAGCAAGTTTTGTCGGAGCTTAATCGGATTTTCGTGAAAAAAAAGTGCTACTGGTAGTGTGGCAAGAATTATTTTTATACATATGTCATCAGTTGCTGCTAAATGAAGAGATTCTTGTTGCTGACGCGCTATCCAATCATCTAAATCTAATCTACCCAACGCAATCAAACTCTCAGTACCTAGAACCGCCATTCTTTCCAAATCCAGGTAACTCTGAGACTGTATATCACCAGTGGCTAAACTTTCCCCCAGGAATGCACCGAGTAAAGTACCTCTAAACCGACTTATAGGAGAGTAACGCATAAACTATGTAGTTAAAAGTGAGGAGTTTATTAAAGATTGCTAATTCCTAACTTTACTACCAACTACCAATTCCTAACTTCTAACTCTTGTACAGAGGCGATTAATCGCCTCTCTCTTGTACGCGATTAATCGCGTCTCTCTTAAATGATTCATAATCGCGTCTCTCTTAAATGATTCACCAAAGCTTGTAAGCCCAACAAGTAACTTTGTCCGCCAAAACCACTTATTTGCCCGATCGCTACTGGGGCGATGTACGAATGATGGCGAAAATCTTCCCGACGGTAAATATTACTCAGATGTACTTCGACTGTGGGCAAGTTAACAGCCGCGATCGCATCTCGCAATGCCACACTTGTGTGGGTATATGCGCCTGCATTAATCAAAATCCCGTGATGTTGTCCTAATGCGGCATGAATAGTATCTACCAAAATTCCTTCATGATTTGACTGCACAGAAAAAACATTCGCCTGTAGCTTGAATCCCTCTTCTTCTAACAGGCGGTTAATTTCAGCTAGAGTCAACGCACCATAAATTCCTGGTTCTCGCTGTCCTAGCAAATTTAAGTTTGGCCCATGCAGTGCCAGAATGCTTAAGGGTTGCAACGTCGAGTTCAGCACTTTCAGATTAGTGGCGACGACGCGAGCGATCATTTACAGGAATCGGAATAAGTTCCGGTTCCGGTTCTGCCTGTGGCCCTAACAGGCTCTCAATTAGCCTCCGTGCTAATTCCTTAACCTTTTCCAGCACCTTTTCTATATAGTCCATGAACTGACCGCTCCTGAGATACTACCTCAATTTTTGATTAACAGGTACGCAGAAAATGGCATATTTTCGCACCTCTGGCTTCCAACCGGGCTGATACACAATCCCGTGTTTGGGACATAAGCCACTTCTAAAATTTGGCGTTGTGTTTTCCCTTACTTTTTAGAGTATCACACTTGCACCTACTGAACTGCATCCTATCAAGGATGGATATCAAGGGTCAAGAGTTAAGGATCGGACTTTGGACTCTTGACTTGCAATTAACCTTCTGTAGCCTTTTTTTTCGCAGAGGTTGTTGACTTAGCAGTTGACTTAGATTTGGTACTCGTTGATTTAGTCGTTTTCCGAGTCGATTTCGCTGTCGATGCTTTAGCTGACAACAAGTTCAGCGCCTCAGCCAGGGTTATATTTTCTACCGTTTGACCTTCTGGGATACTCACATTAGTTTTGCCATGCTTGATGTAAGGGCCATAAGGGCCATCGTAGATGTTAATTGTTTCTTCATCATCTGGATGTGTACCCAATTCGCGTAAGGCTGCCTTAGACTTGCTGTTGGTGGAACTGCGTCCCTTTTTTGGCTCAGACAATAATTCCAATGCACGTTCTAGGCTAATTGTCAATACATTGTCAGCAGCTTTTAGAGAACGGTAGTCTTTCCCTTCCTTACCCTGGTCATGAACCACATAAGGGCCAAAGCGCCCCAAACTTGCTTGGATTTTGCCGCCAGTGACAGGATGAACTCCCAATGTCCGGGGTAGTGCCAACAGACCAACAGCCATTTCCAGGGTAACGGTTTCGGGGGTAACACCTTTGAGTAGAGAGGCTTGTTTCGGTTTGGGGTTTTCGTCGGTTTTGTCACCCAATTGGACATAAGGCCCATAAGCCCCAATTTTCACATAAATCGGTTCGCCAGTTTCGGGATGGCGACCTACCTGATCGGGGCCTGTGATTTTTTGCCGCAGCAATACTTCTACCTGTTTGGGGTCGAGGTCGGCTGGTGTCAAGTCTTTGGGAATTGAAGCGGTGATAACCCCCTCACCATTTACGACTTCAATGTAGGGGCCATATTTCCCAATGCGGACTTTGGCATCTAGATTCTCCAGTTCTACAGTCCTAGCTTTGGTGGCATCAATTTGACTTTCCCGTTCTTTTACCAGGGTTTCCAGCCCTTTCTCTCCTAAATAGAATTGCTGCAAGTAGGGTAGCCATTTCGCTTCACCTGTGGCAATGTCATCAAGGGTTTGCTCCATCTTCGAGGTGAAACTGGGATCAACGATGTCTGGGAAATGTTTTTCCAGCAAGTCGGTGACGGCGAAAGCGGTGAAGGTAGGAATAAGAGCGTTACTCACCAAATGGGCATAACCCTTATCGATGATTGTGCCAATGATGCTGGCGTAGGTACTGGGACGACCGATACCTTCGCTTTCTAAGGTTTTCACCAAAGAAGCTTCGGTGTACCTAGCTGGCGGTTGGGTTTCGTGTCCAACTGCTTCCAGTTCTGTACAATTCGGATGATCTCCCACTTTCAGATTCGGCAAAATCACTTCCTGGTCTTCCAGTGCTGCTTCTGGGTCGTCTGAACCTTCGACGTAGGCACGTAAGTATCCTGGAAATTCAATCCGTTTGCCAGAAGAACGAAATCCAGCATCTTCGACTTGCAATTGCACGGTAATTTGAGTTTGCCGAGAATCAGCCATTTGACAGGCGACAGTCCGCTTCCAAATCAAATCGTAAATAGCAAGTTCTCGACCGCCCAAAGGCGTTTCTTGGGGGGTACGGAAAGTGCTACCTGCTGGACGAATTGCTTCGTGCGCCTCTTGTGCGCCTTTGGATTTGGTGGTGTATTGCCGGGGTTGGGGACTGAGGTATTGTTGACCGTATAGCTTTTCTACAGAACTCCGAGCAGCTGCGATCGCTTGATCTGACAAATGCACCGAATCTGTCCGCATATAGGTAATATACCCTTGTTCGTACAAATTCTGGGCAACCCGCATCGTGTCACGGGCTGAGAGGCGCAGTTTCCGGTTAGATTCTTGTTGCAGCGTCGAGGTGGTAAACGGTGGTGACGGTTTCCGCGTTACTGGGCGTTCCTCCATGTCGGTAACACTCCAGGTTTTCCCCGTTAGGCGTTCCTTGAGCGCTACTGCTTGGTCTTCGTTTAGCAACAAGACATTGCGACCTGCGGTAATTTGTCCAGTCGTTGCGTCAAAATCGCTACCATTAGCAATTTTAGTTCCTGCCAACGTGACTAACTGGGCAGCAAAGGGGGTTTTTTCCTTTGACAAACTGGCTTTCAAATCCCAGTATGTACCTTCATGGAAAGCACGACGTTGGCGTTCTCTTGTGACTAAAAGCCGCACAGCTACAGATTGCACCCGCCCAGCAGATAATCCCCAGGCGATTTTTTTCCATAGCAGTGGAGACAGGGTATAGCCCACCAGTCGATCTAAAATCCGCCGCGTTTCTTGGGCGCGAACCAACTGCTCATCGATATTGCGGCAGTTTTTTAGAGCTTTTTTGATCGCCTCTTGGGTAATTTCGTGAAACACCATCCGCTTAGTGGGAACTTTTGGCTTCAGCAATTGGTATAAATGCCAACTAATGCTTTCACCTTCCCGGTCTTCGTCCGTTGCCAGAATCAGTTCATCTACATCTTTAAGGGCTTCTTTGAGCAGGGTAACAATTTTCTTTTTGTCTTTCGGGACAACATATACCGGTTCAAAGTCGGCGTCCACATTTACCCCTAGCTGCGCCCATGTTTCCCCTTTGACAGCGGCGGGAATTTCACTAGCCGACTGAGGTAGGTCACGTACATGACCCATAGATGCCTCCACCCGATAGCCTGCTGGCAGGTAGTTGCGAATGGTACGAGCTTTGGTTGGAGATTCGACGATGACGAGAGTTGACATGGAAATTTCAATAAAAAGAAGAGCTAGTAAGCTAAACAGTCAAATTGAGGTAATTTTTGCAAATTGTCAAGATAAAAGGTCACGCTTAGGGCAGTGATTTAATCCTCACATAAACTGCCTGCTTGGGATAAAATCTGCTGAACTTATGGCCCAGTCTGTCCCAGAGGGTAGAGGAGGGTAACGCTGGGTGTGAATTTCCAGCTATTTCAATCTTTAACTTATCTAACGCATAATTGGCGACTACAGTTTTCAAAATATCATTGGGGAGTGGGGAGTGGGGAGTGGGGAGTGGGGAGTGGGGAATGGGGGATGAGGGAGCAGGGGGAGCAGGAGAAGAATAACTATTGAATTGATCTATGCCCAATGCCCAATTTACAATTCCCAATCCCTAAGAGCTTGTGCCAAAATTAAACCAAACTTGAGAGCAAAAGGGAAATGGGGTTTGACCCATGTCAGGAAAGCAAAACCATGAAACCGATTCGCCAAGGTCATGTAATTTTACTGCCTGTGCAGCAAATTGAAGGACAAAAAATACCTCACTTAACTTTAGCGGAAGGCGAAGTTACGGGGCATAAGCATCGCATTACTGAGGGAAGCGCAGAATTATACGATAAAGATAGCACACTCTATTTACGTGTGTTTTCAGAGTCGGCATTGCTTGCCCATGAGGAGCATAAAGCTATTTCTATTCCCCAAGGTGATTGGATGGTGAAAATTCAGAGGGAATATGAACCTGAAGGTTGGCGTTATGTCGCTGATTGAAAAGTTAACACCTGAGCAAGAAGCTTTAATTCCAGTTTATCGGGAAAAGTGGAGAGCGATCGCGCTTTCAACTGAGCGAATTGATAGAGATAAAGCGGCCGAGGTGGTAAAAGCTGCTTATGTATTTGTGGGATTATCTGAGCCTGAGATTTTATTTTTTGATAGTCCCTATGCTGCTTGGACTGCTATTAATGGATTAATGGTGACTTGGAGAGCAAATTGGAATATAAGTTATATCAGGGATTATGGAAGTTAATTTTTGGTTTGCGTGAGATATATCAACAGCTACATATAGAAATTATTAATAAAATAAGGGCAGAATTTTCTAGCGATGCTCATATTTTATTAAGGCAAGATTCATTATATTTCGGTATACCTTTAAGAGATGAATTAGATGATACAGAGCAAGAGATAGTATCATTAATAGATTGCTGTATTTCCCCTACAAAAATCCTTCTTAATGGAATTGATAAGGACTTTTGTATTTCAGTGTTAAATTGTACTCATGACTCAATAAAATGGAATTTATTTCAGGCGATAATTAAGGATTGTGGTTGGATTTTTACATTTGAAAAAATTTGTATAGTATGCGATCGCCCCCTTCACCTGCGCTTTGACAATCAAGATCGCCTCCACGCTGAAGGTGAACCCGCCATTGAATTTACCGATGGATATAGCGTCTACTCCTACCACGGTGTAACCTTAACTGAAAAATACGGTAAAATCCACCCGCAGCAATGGCAAGCTACTTGGCTTTTAACAGAAGAAAATGCCGAACTACGGCGAGTACTAATTCAGGGTATCGGTTACGCCAGAATTTGCGAAGAATTGCAAGCTATTGAATTAGATACTTGGGCTGAATATACACTATTAAAAATTGATGCTGATCTTGATGAAGAACCAATTTATTTATTAAAAATGACTTGTCCTAGCACAAACTTTATTCATGCCTTACGAGTTCCACCGAATATGAAATCAGCGCGTGAGGCAATTCGCTGGGTAAATTGGGGTGAGTTAAGCAATTATACTATCTTTATATTTGCAGAAGTAAATACACGTAGAGCTTTTTGAGCGCAATAGTCTAAAAAGCCTTTATTTAAATAGCTTTTGTCATACTCCGATTTATTAGCTCAATAAATTGTTTTGGTAAAAATGATTCCTACATACTACACAAAGACCAGTCTGACATGCCAAGCTAAGGACATCAAATGCTTAAGGAAATAAATCAATGTTTACTCTGCAAAAACTATCATTAGCCTTGGTTGGAACAGTAGTTGTTTTCATGAGTGCTAACCCAGCTGGCGCTGTTAGCCTGATTAAAGGAGGTTCCACACCTGTTGCAGGAGAAGGTCAATACACTAATATTCAAGGAGCTACAACGATCAACTTCAATTCAGGGACAGCAACCGATCCAAACGGATTTGCTACTTACTCTGCAACCAATGGAATTGTCCAAAATAGTGTAGATGGTCAATATGCTACCCCCTTCGGTGATACCAGCTACTATCTAACGGTTGCGCCAAAAGGTGCACAAGCTAACGGTCAGAATATTGCAGGAAACACTGGTGATGAAACTATTACCTTTGCTAAGTCTATTGATTATTTTGGCCTCTACTGGGGGTCAATAGACACATATAACTTTGTAGATGTCTATAGCGGAGGTAAGCTACTAAAAACATTTAGTGGCGCAGATGTTCCAGGCGCTCCAGCCAATGGTACACAGAGTGGTAGTGTAAATAATGTCTATGTTAATTTGTTAGCAGATAAAGGAGAGAGTTTTGATAAAGTAGTTTTAAGATCAACTGGTCTTGCATTTGAAACTGATAACCATAGCTACAGACTAGCTAGTGTCCCTGAACCTACTGCGACATTGGGCTTGCTAGCGTTCGGTGTTATGAGTGCTGGTTCATTTGTGAAACGGAAATCAAAGTTAGTTTAAAATAATCTATTCACTCCGTCTGAAAAATTAACAATCTCGTTCTCGTTTTAAGATATAAAACCCAGCATTTTTTGCTGGGTTTTTATTTTGAAATCATCCAAAAAAGCGAAGACACAAAGAATAAATCTGCATCTTCAAGTAAGATTTTAAAAACTAGAAACTGAATGTAGTTCTCAGTGTACCAATAACAACATCATCGTTGTCATTGTTATGATCTGGGGATGTTAGCCAGATGACTCCTGGGGTAATGGTGATATTGTCACTGAGTTTATACTGGTAGAATGCCTCAAGATGATAGGATGTATCCCGATCTCTATCCAATCCTGCGATATTAGAACTTGTTAATCTAGGCTCCACGCCAGCGATAATACCTGCTAAGTTACCTTCTTTACCAAGGTCGGGAAAGCCGAGGGTGACGGCATAATTCCAAATGTCAACCTCTCCACGGTTTCCATTCAAGGTGCGGCTGTTGGTGTATCCAGCCCAACCACCTAAGACTATGTTATTAGTGATGCCAATGGATGCTTGGACACCGTAAGAATTACTGGAAAATCGGGAATCTAACGTACCATCGCCATCTAAATCCAAGGGCGCTAGAGTAGCTGCATTACTACCCGTGAGTAGTGGTTGATTATAGGAATTGATGTAAGTTAAACCAATAGTAATGCGATCGCTTGGTTTAATAGTCAACTGTGCCAACGCACCATAACTACCATTGAACAAACCATTATTGGGACTAGGGTCATTAGCTGCACCACTCAAATACCCTAGACTTAGTGCCAATTTGTCACTAAATTCGTGCGTTACTCCCAACCCCGCGCCATCCATTTGGCCATAAATTGGGTTGCGTGTACCAAAGGTGGACAAAGCACCAAAAGCACCATCACCATCAAAGAGATTAACAGTACTGGTAAGGTCATCTGCTGCACCTGCGTTGGCAATAGCGACAACCTCTGTTTTTTCGCCCAACGGAAATTTGTAGAACAGTGCATCTATAGAAGCATTATTATTAGCTTCTGCACCACTGTCACCACTGGCAAAAAACAAGTTACCCTCTAGGGTGTTAATGTTAGGGCTAACAATATTATTAGTTTGGATTCTGGTGAACAGCGTATCTTTTCCTGTGAAGCTGGTCACTAATTCTATCCGTGCTCTTACCCCTAAAGTTGTATTCTTGTCTGTAATTTCTTCATCGTTGACTATATTTCCTGACAAAACATCGCTGACGACTGCAACAACTTGCCCTTGTAGTTTGGTTGTGGTTGAGAACTGATTCGCCTCCAATTCAGCAGTTTTAGCTTCTACTGCATCTACACGACCTCGGAGTATCGCCAGTTCTGCTGAAAAGTCTTCTTGCAGCTTTTGTAATGTGGCTAAATCTTGTTTGTTAACTAAATCGCCAGTGGCTGTAGCAATAAGTTCGTTAACCCGATCAAGACAAGCATTCAAACCAGCCGCAAACTCATACCGCGTTAATGCCCGATTACCGCGATAAGTGCTATTTGGGTATCCTGCAATACAACCATAGCGCTCAACCAAGGACTGCAATGCTTGGAATGCCCAGTCGGTGGGTTGTACGTCGGAAAATTGAGACACGGAGGTAACTTGCCCCATTATCTGAGTTTTTGCGTCTGGATTAGCTGAAACTTGCGGTTGATTGATTTCAGATGTACCGGATATTTCACCTGCAAATGTAGCAGTATGAAAAAATAGCATGACACCGCAGACTGCTGGACTAAGTAGCAGATATTTCCAAAATTTTTGCATTTTTCTCCTCACACTGATCTCCAATTCACACCCAAACCACGTTTTTTAAACGTATATTTTATGAGAATATTTCTCAGCAATTTTATCAGAAGTAAGCAACCTTTTTAACAAAAAAGTCAAGAAATCCTAATTATTCAGGGAAAACTAAATTGCATAGGGTTGTACCGTCTGAAAAAGTTTTGTTGTTATTTATTGCACAGGAAACCCAGAATAATATTATATGCCTAAAATGAGAATGAGAATTATTATAGTATAAACTTGTCAATAGGAATTTTGACAAAGGCAGAGTCAGCATCCGTTTTGGGGAGAAAATACGTGATTGTGAATTGTAGAGGAATTAGAACAAGCAAGCAAAGAAGCGGCATCTTGCCCATAATTACTTTGCTAATGTTGTCAATGACTGCTGGCTGTAGCCAATCGAATCCGAATCAGGGAACAACTTCCAAACAGTCGCCGCAAGCACAGGAAGCTGCTTCTACCCCATCGGCGCAGTCGGGAAAAACTAAAGTAGTGACAACATTTTTGCCGATATATTTGTTTACTAAGGCAGTAGCGGGAAATGTGGCAGATGTAGAAATTCTAGTGCCACCTGGTACGGAGGTGCATGAATACCAAGCAACACCACAAAATGTCAAAGCGATCGCTACTGCGAATGTGTTAGTAAAAAATGGTTTAGGTTTGGAGGAATTTCTGGAAAATACTGTCAAAAATGCCCAAAATAGCAAATTAACTGAAATTGATGCCAGTAAAGGTATTAAACCCTTAAATGAAATTTCACCTGTTGTGAAAACGGACAAAGAGGAAGAAGACCACGACCACGACCATGCCCAAGGTAATCCGCACGTTTGGTTAGATCCAGTTTTGGCAAAACAGCAGGTAACTAATATTCGGGATGGATTAATTGCTGCCGACCCTGCGAATAAAGCTACTTATGAGGTCAATGCTGCGGTTTATGTTAAAGAATTAGAAAGTTTAAACAGCGAATTTCAGCAGACTTTGCAGAAAATTCCTAGTTGCACTTTTATTACCTTTCATGATGCGTTTCCATATTTAGCTCAACGTTATAACCTCAAGCAAGTTGCTGTGGTGCAAATTCCCGAAGATCAACTTTCACCAACGGATGTGCAAAATGCAGTCAATGCTGTGAAAAAGTACAAAGTTAAAGCTTTATTTAGTGAACCAGGAGTAGATAACAAACTACTAACCAGCCTATCCCAAGATTTAAATTTAACTTTGCAGACGCTGGATTCATTAGAAACTGGCGAAACAGATCCACAGCATTATTTCAAGGCTATGAAAGCTAACTTACAAACTCTGGAAACGGGATGTAAATAGATTTGTCATTAGTCAGTTGTCCTTTGCTAATGACCAATGACCAATGATCAATGACCAATGACCAATGACCAATGACTAATGACTAATGACATTGCTATTTTAAAAGTAGAAGGATTAACTGTCTATCAAGGCAGCTATCTAGCTGTTCGAGATGTTTCTTTTGAATTATTGCCAGGAACAGATACAGCCATCGTCGGCCCTAATCGTGCTGGTAAAAGTACTCTGGTAAAAGCGGTTTTAGATTTGATACCTCGAAGTGCTGGTACGATTGAAATTTTAGGTCGCCCAATCGCAAGGCTGGGGCGTTTACGTCACATGTTGGGCTATATGCCGCAAAACTTCATCTTTGACCGCAGCTTTCCCATTTCTGTTAGCGAGTTAGTAGGACTTGGATGGGTCAAGGAAGCGAGAAAAGGCGATTTATTTTTCTCTCGGCTGTGGAAACAAGACCGCGAAAAATCAACAGCAGTAGGAGAAGCTTTACGGCGAACCGATGCTTATCATTTACAGCATCAAGCTATTGGTACTCTTAGTGGTGGTCAACTCAAGCGGGTTTTATTGGCTTATTGTTTGGTAATGCGTCGCAAACTCTTGGTACTAGATGAAGCTTTTGCTGGTGTTGATGTGCAAGGTTCAGCAGATTTTTACGCTTTGTTAAATGAATTAAAGCGTCAGGAGGGTTGGACGGTATTGCAAGTTTCTCATGATATTGATATGGTAAATCGCCATTGCGATCGCGTGCTTTGCCTGAACCAAAGCATTGTTTGTACTGGTAAGCCAGAAATTGCCCTTTCACCCCAAAACCTGTTAGCAACCTACGGCCCAGGTTTCAGTCGCTACCAGCACCAACATTAATGCCCATAAGTATGAATTTCTTCAATGATTGTCAGATAGCAAGGCTTGCGATCGCCAGTAGCAATGACTTGGTAAGCTTGTTAACATTCCCCTTTATGCAGCGTGCGATCGTAGGTGCTGTGTTAATGGGAATACTTGGTGGGATTCTGGGTAGTTTTGTCACCTTGCGCCAGTTGTCCTTTTTCAGCCACGCGGTTGGTCATGCAGCATTAGTAGGTGTGGCGTTAGGTGTGCTGCTACAAATAAATCCGACTTGGATGCTGTTACCTTTCACCTTGGTTTTTGGGGTTATTGTCCTCTACTTTATCGACAAAACCGACTTAGGTAGTGATAGCGTTCTTAGCATAGTGCTATCTGGGGCATTAGCGATCGGTGTAATTCTCACTAGCCTAATTAAAGGATATCGTGGCAACTTGATGGCTGTGCTGTTCGGCGATATTCTAGCGATCGATACCACAGATTTAATTTTGACACTGGTGGTACTTGTGGGAGGTAGCATATTTTTACTATCAACCCTGCGACAGCAAATTTTGTTGACCCTTAACCCTGATGTAGCGCAAGTTCAAGGTATTCCCGTCCAGTTCTACCGCTATGTCTTTGTGGTCTTGCTTTCACTCGCCGTTGCTGTAGCGATTAAAGCTGTCGGCGTTTTACTGGTGAACGCCTTTTTGGTGATTCCCGCCTCCACCGCCAAACTGATGAGTCACCACTTTAGCCGCTTTCTAGTCCTGTCGGTGATAGTTGGTTCCATTAGCAGCATTGCTGGCATCATTGTGTCAGGTATTTTCAACTTTGCTTCTGGCCCAAGTATTGTTCTTGTTCAATTTCTGCTATTTGTAGCCGTTTTTATCTGGTTTAAGTTGAATTTGAAAGCCGCATAAATTTTTTTTCTCCAAGGGCTTGCTATTTTATTGGATGTTTGCTAAATTTATTAATCGTGGCTCACAAAAGCCCCAGCCGGGATAGCTCAGTTGGTAGAGCAGAGGACTGAAAATCCTCGTGTCACCGGTTCAAGTCCGGTTCCTGGCATAACATTAAAAACCCTCGAAACTGTTGAGTTTTGAGGGTTTATTGCTTTATCAGTCCTGAAAAATAGAGGACAAATGCTGTAGCCCTTATGTCAATTTTGGACGTTTTTGGATACCTTTAGATACAAATTGGGTGTAAATTGGGTGTAAAAGAATTAGAGTAGAGGAGTAATTACACCTTTTAAACCTATGTTCTCCAAAACCCCTACACCTACAGGACGAGCATCTAAGGGTTCTGTATCTATCCTTAACTCTAACGATCGGTTACAGTTGCGATTTAGATATAAGAGCAAGCGTTACTACATCTCTACTGGTTTAGCGGATACTCCAAGTAACCGAAAATTGGCTGAACTTAAGTCATCTGAGATTGAGAAAGATATACTCTGTGAGCGATTGGACTTAACTCTAGAGAAGTACCAACCTCAATCTGTGCTAAGTACGATTACACCCATTACACCCATTAAGAAGCCCAAACCCCAGTTAGATCAAATTTGGGATAAATATAGCGAGTTCAAAAAACCTCAAGTCAGTCCTAGTACCTACGCTAAAGACTTTGCCAAGCATCGTAATCACATTGCTAAGTTACCAACGCGATCGCTAGATGAAGCATCGGCTATTTTCGACTATCTATTGGCAAATTTAACTCCAGATGCTGCAAAGCGTTGTTTAACTCAGTTCAAAGCTTGCTGTAATTGGGCAATGGAAGAGGGTTTAATCGACACTAACCCTTTTACTGCTATGAAAATTAAAGCACCCTTAGGTGCTACTGAGGAACAAGATATTAATCCCTTCAGTAAAGAAGAAAGAGATTTAATTATTCGTACTTTTGCTGGCGATCGCCACTATGGTCACTACACTAACTATGTGCGCTTCCTTTTTTATACAGGATGTCGTCCATCAGAAGCAGTTGGATTGAAATGGAAGCACATTACAAATAGTGTGATCCAGTTTCGGGAATCTGTTGTTGTTTCTGAAGACGGTTTACTGCTCAAAGATGGACTGAAAACCCAAAGAAAACGAGATTTTCCAATTAATTCAGAATTACAGGGGATTTTAGATGAGATTAGACCGGAAGAAGATAATCCCGAATCACTAGTCTTTCCCAGTCCAAAAGGAAAATTTATCGACCATCACAACTTTTCTAACCGTGCATGGAAGGCAATCTTAGGCAAATGCAGTGTCCCTTATCGTAAAAGCTACCAGACACGGCATACCTTTATCAGCTTATGTGTAGAGTCACACATTAACAGCACAGCGATCGGTAGATGGACTGGAACTTCGGCCAAGATGATTGATAATCACTATGGTGCAACTAACTTTACCAATCTTAGACCACCTGAACTTTCCTAAACGGAATTTAGCTAAAACAAAAAGACCAGCCTCCCACAGCTGGTCTGGAAAATTTTTTTTGCGTTGTCTTCTCAAGAGAGTTAAAACCCAATTGCGCGTTCCCAAAATGCAACGGGCAACTTTTCTTAACAATATTGTAACAGTCAACACAGATTTTTCGTGAAACTTCATCAAAAAAGATACGAATAAAGCTAAAAAGCTTCTATCCATAAGGATAATTTAGCAAATCGCAGGGTAGAAAAGGAGTGGAGTAGGGGAGGCAGGGGGAGTAGGGGAAGCAGGGGAAGAATTCTTAATTTTTGACTAATGACTAATGACTAATGACTAATGACTAATGACCATTTGTGGTTTTCCCCAGAGGATGCTTTCCTGCTTGTAAATTGCAATTCCCGGTTTTGCCCCTTTGGGTTTGTAGACGTGTTTTAGCTGAGTGTAAACTACTGGCACTTGCTCACTCTGACGGGCGCGACTGTAGTAGGCAGCAAGATTAGCTACAAATTGCAAATCAGCTTCTTCTGCAACAGCACCGGGTTCTAGACGTAGTAGCAGATGGCTCCCTGGAATTTCTTGAGCGTGGAACCATAAGTCATAATCCCCAGCTACACGAAAGGTCAATTGGTCATTTTGGCGATTGTTGCGACCGATTAATACTTCAAAACCGCTGGGGGTAACGTAACGATGAAAGTTGGTGCTGGGGGGTTCATTGGCACTGCGGCTGCGATATTCTGGATCTTCTAAATACTTTTGTCCAATCAACTCTTCGCGGATTTCTTCTAAAGCTCGCAAATCTTCTGCTGTTTGGTAGATGTCTATTTGGCTAATCGCAGCTTCTACTTGTTCTAAATACTCAATTTCTGTCTGCACTTCTAGCAGTAGCGGTTCAACGGCAGCACGAGCGCGTTTGAGCTTTTGGTGCTGTTTGTAAAGACTTTGGGCATTTTGGACAGCATTTTTATCTGGCAACAGAGCGATCGCTACTGGCAAATTTGTATCAAAATCTGAAAGGATAATTTCTTTCATCCCCGGTTGCCAGTTTTGCAGATGAGCCATCAATAAATCAGCTTTTTGCCGATACTCATCAGCTTGATCTGATTGCTGCAAGCGCGTCTTAAAGGTTTGAGCCTTATTCCGTAATTTCGCCAGAATATTATTCAATTTCTGACTCAACTGATGGCGCAATTGAGAAAATAATTGTTGGTCAATTTGGTTACTGTAGTAGCGGTTGAGTAACTCCTGGATATCTTTGACCTTTTCAACTACACCCCAACCCATTACGGTGTAGCCATCTTTTGTCCAAGCGGGTTGAAATTTCCTGGAATTCAAAGCTTGCAGCCATTCTTGCCAACGCTCAAATAGCCGTCGCCAGTCGTCGGGGTTGAGAGTATCGGTTGATGTTTCTGGTGCGATATTTGCTTCTAGCAGCATTAACTCCAGTAGTGCTGCACTCAAGCCACTATAACTTTTCAGCAATTGCCGCTTGATTGCTCCTGGCACTAAACTTACCCGTTCTTGCCAACGTTCTTGTGATTCGTTCAAACTGGGGACTGTTCCAGTCAGTTTTGGCGGTGTTTCATAAGGTTGTCCGGTTTGGATGGGACGGACACTAGATTGTTGCTGACTGACTTGATGAGCAGCAGTAATAATTATATTGTTAGCGTCGGTGAGAATGACGTTGCTATACTTGCCCATGATTTCTGCATAGACATGATATAGGGCGGTTTCTCCGGGACGACGGGCAAATTGCAAATCAATAACCCGCTCCCAAGGAGCGATCGCTTCAATAGCTACCAGTGCTAAACCACTCAATTGGTGTATCAGTTGTTGGCTAAAGGTAAAGGTATCTGGCGATCGCGGTGGTGGATCGCCGATGCAAATATGTGCAGCTTGGGGATGCCAACAAATCTGTAGCCAATCTCGCTGTTTCAGGGTGCGTAATGCCATAGCAATAGTGTAGCGATCGCGCTGGTAAACCTGTTCTAAGCGTGATGGTAGCCAGTTAGCGCGGATTTCGCTACAAGCAGCTGTGAGAGTGGTAAAGTCAACTGGTTGCAAAGCGATTAGTTGTTAACATTCAAATGGTAGCGATCGCTATGCTTTTATCTTCGTTTAGTTAAAGCATAGCAGACCTCAACTATCATAGCGGTTACTTGGTTTGGTGATAGCTAACGCAGAAATCTATTATTCAGACAGACTCTCAGCACTTAGATAATAGCAGCTTCCCTTTTTATACATTTTTTAGGATCGAGTTTTGTCAGCTAAAGCTATATCTTGCACCTGCCCACTTTCCCGCCAGAGAATAAATTCTCTGGCTAATAGCGCAAGTCCACTTAAGTGGACTCTAATCTTGGCGTTGCTGAATTGAAGTATGAATCTGGATGTAGAGACGTAGCACTGCTACGTCTCTACAAGGATTTTGGTATTATAAGAAGAATTCAGAACTCAGGAGTCAGAATGGGCTAAACCTTAGCTATCCGCTAACAGAATTGAATTCTGTACGAGTGGATGATGAATATTGGTTAAAACCTCGTCCCTGGTGGGCGAAAAAAATTAAAATATTCTCGCCTTAAAACTCTATCCCTTTATGGGTAGAGTATTCTGAATTCTGAATTCTGTATTCTGACTCCTGTTTTATGCAAAATCATTTTCATAAATGGAATCAGCAACGCCCTAATCTTTATTGAGTCTTCAATAGATAGACTTTAGCTATTAGCCTCAGAATGAATTCTGAGGCGGTTGTTGGGAATGGCACAAGTTCTGAGCTAATTAAACTAATAATGGAAATCACTCAGCCTAGAGAAATATTTAGAATAGAGCAGATTGCAACAGGCGTGAGGTACAGATAATCGTAGGGGCACAACATGTGTGCCCCTACCCGTGTACTTCATTTACCTCAAATATGCTGTAAATGATTGAGTAATGGTGAGTAACGACTAGGAAAATAAAATTATTGCTTACTTCCAAGTTACTCATTCACCATTATCTATTACGCAAAGAATTATTTAGCAACCAAAACTGGTTGTTTTGCTGTTGACTCCACTAATTCGACTGTTGACTCCACTAGTTCTTTTGCTGTTGACGCTACTGGTTGTGGCTGCAAAAGTTGGGTGTAAAGTTCACTCAGTTGATGTGCTACGCCATCCCAGCTAAACTTAGTTTCGACGCGCTTTCTACCAGCTTTACCTAATTCGTCTCGCCATTCTGGATTTAAGAGAATTCGGTCAATGGCAGATGCAAAGGAATCTACATCTTGTGGTGCTGCCAATAAACCAGTTTCTTCATTAACTACAGTAAACTGAAGTCCACCGACATCACTTGCTACTACTGGTGTACCGCTTGCCATCGCTTCGATCGCCACTAGTCCAAAAGGTTCGTAGTGACTGGGAACAACGCAAACATCAGCAGTTGCGTAATAAGTTGGCAAAATATCTTGACTCAGACGACCAGCAAAAGTGGTAAAGTCGCTCATCCCCAATTCGTTGATAATACCCTGAATGCGATCGCGCTCAATGCCGTCGCTGTTACCTGGAGTACTACCACCACCAATAATTAGCTGGAGATTCTTGGAGTCACGTAGCTCAGACTCGTTTACTGCACGCACCAAGGTTTCTATCCCTTTGCGTGGGTCAAAACGTCCTACATATAATACAACTTTGGTTTCTTTCTCAATTCCCAATTCAGCCCTGGCTGCTTCTCGTGCAATCGAGCCAAAGCGCTGAATATCTGTACCGCAGGGAATGACGTCGATATTACCTTTAGTGGAAACTAGCGATCGCATGTGTTGCTGTTCTTGCGGACTTGTCGCTACAATTCGCTCTGCTTTTTCCAACACATCTTTTTCCACTGCTAATCGCACACTTGCAATCTGAGGAATATCTTCTATGCTGTTATACTTGACAACTCCTAAAGAGTGGTAGGTGTGAACTTGTTTACTATGTTGGATTTTCTTTAACTCCATCCCCACCCAACTAGAGAGCCAATAGTTAGTGTGAACTAATTGGTATGTAAAGTCATTTTCTACTTGAAATTTGAGGAAATTATCCACAAATTCTTGCAGATATTCAAAAATTTCATCTCGCGGCACAAACTCAAGAGGGCCAGCTTTTAAACGAATAGTTCGGCAATTGTCGCTGTGTTTAACAATCGAGTCTTGCTCCAGACTCACTTTGCGAGTAAACATATCAACTTGCCATCCCAGCTGCGCTAGTGCTTCACCCACGTTACGCACATAAACATTTTGTCCCCCAGCTTCTTCTTTCCCTATTTCAATCGCCGGATCTCCGTGGACGGAAATCAAGGCGATACGTTTTTCGGTGGTATTCATAGTTTGTGTGTTGCAGATTTTAACAAAGTTTTAAGCTGTTCTAAACTCGTGTATAGCACACTTGTCCGAATTGTTTAGGAACCTTGATTAATATTGATTTTAATTTACTATACCTAATATTTTTTACATCTTCTGCCAGAAGTATACTATTAGATTAAATACAACAAATATTTAATTTCTTTAGATATAGAAATTTTTTATCTTTAGATTTCATACTTTTGATAGATGAAAATTATATTTTCCCTATATATCTTACTAAATTTTTTATAAAAATCAAAATTGCTAAAAAGCTTATAAATATGTACTTTTAGCTTCGGTAATTTCTCTTATTTAAATTCGGATTGCTATATTAATTTAAAATATCTAATACTTTTGATAGAGAAATATTATAGTTCTCGTCTTGTTTGTGCAAATATAACCCCATAGATACATGCATTAACGTGAGTTTGACGAAATGAAAAAGCAGCCGGACGCACAGCCTCTTGTAGAGAAAGCAGTCCGATAAATTAAGCTTTTTGGCGATTTTTGCCTAAGTCCTGAATTAATGCCGTTGAACTCACGTTGTATTAAGTAGTGAGAATAACTGTTAAATATTGATGCAAAATCGGGTACTTTCTGGAATTTGCTTCGGAAAGTCTCAGATTATATTTGCAATCATTAATAAATTTCAGGAGCAAATCAGGTGTTTACTTCAACCTTACTCGCTGCCGCAACCACACCTCTGCAATGGAGTCCGACAGTTGCACTGATTATGATTATCGTTAATATCGCTGCCATTGCCTTTGGTAAATCTACCATCAAATATCCCAACGCAGAACCAGGACTACCCTCAGCCAATTTATTTGGTGGTTTTGGTTTACCAGCCCTTTTAGCAACTACTGCCTTTGGTCATATCTTAGGAGTGGGCGTTATATTAGGACTGCATAACCTGGGAAGAATTTAGGTTATTACCTAAGCCTTTATTTGATGATTATTTTGTCTCCAGCTTTGAGCCAGAAAGTTAGTTCTCTGGCTCTTTTCTATTGAAAAGCCAGAGAAACTTTTCCAATACCAAAAGCCCTCATCTGGAGGCTTGAATTACTGACTATGGCGGCGACAACTATCTAACTCTTAACGAATGTCCACTCTAGTACCTTGATGGGAGCTTCTTGTAGTGCTTGAGTTAGTTCGGCACTGCTTTCAAATTTTACCTGGGAGAGGTCGCAGGCTTCGACGTTGACTATAAAATTTTCGTCTTGGAAGGGCCAGGGTTTGACAACAACCAAGTTATCACTGCGCTGCATGATGTCATAGCGTTGACCTTCAGGGCCCTTGCTAATTTCTAAAAATCGTTCATCAGCAGGTAGTTCTTGCTGACATAAGATGAGAGAAAGGCGATCGCACCATTGCATAAATGCGTATGCTGCATCAACTTCTTCCTTTTCGATGCCTAGTTCTTTGCGCCAACGTTGCTGGTTTTGCAGCTGCTCATCTAAAAGTTTGTCTAGCTTGGAACCCTTACCCCGGCTTGGCTCATTTAAACGGCTGATGTGCATGGAAATTAATAAAGCCACCCATCGTCCACGGTAAAGGGCATTCTTTGCCAGATCAGCCAACTTCGGGACACCAGCATCTACATCGGCATTTGAAGAGAGCATGAAGTCCAGTGGCGCACCGGCTTCAGTCAGAATATCCTCTTCCCACTCTTTTTCTAGGTCATCGTGATGGGAAATGGCAGCGATAGTTTCATATAACCTTACTGGAGCATCTTTACGCCGCCATTGTCCTGCAAGTTGAGCTGCTAATAAAGCATGGGCGCGGTGATAAATAACTTCCCAACCATTTGGCGTAGCGTTGACAATCACAAATCAATCTCCTGATTCTTAGTTTTGATTTTGAGTTGAATTAATTTCTGAATTCAGAAACGTCGAGGTAGATTTGAAGAGGCGATCGCTCTGACTTCTTCAGTGTGGCTTAATATTTATAGCCATTTTCAATTGAGTGTAACATAATCGATTTATCTGAGCGCAGAGATATGTATCCAAAGCGCGTGTTGCATCCAAATCAATATCAGCATATACTGAGCGGCTTAGATTCCCGACTTCTCTAAGAAATCGGGAATCTTTTAGATAAAGCTAAATTCTCTCTCAAAAATCCCTGATGTAGACAAACAGTTTAACCATTGCTAAAGAAGGTGGGCTGTTTGCCCACCTAATGATTGGGAGTTTTCAAGAAGCTCTAACTGCAATCTCTGAAATTAAGAGTGACTTTCTAACGGATTCGCAATGTATTTGAATGTTGGCTCAGAATTCCAAGGGCCACGTTCATCTTTACCATCACCGTTTGTAGATAGGTTGTAGTAGAGAGCAACAGTTTCATCTGGCTTAATATTACCAAAGAATGGATCTGTCAACTTACCCAGCGAATCTAGAGCTTTCATAAACATCTGGGTATGAGAAATTTCTCGTGTTAACAGATGGACTAAAGTCTCTTGGGTTCCTTTGTCGGTTGCTAACTTAATCAATGATTCGTAAGTCTGACGAGCGCCAGCTTCAGCTGCAACATTAGCTCTTAAATCACGCACTACATCTCCACCCTCATTCAAGTAACTTGCAGTCCAAGCACTACCTTGACTATCTAGAAAATGAGGCCCAGCCCCTCGGACTGCAAACAGGGTACTCTTATAAGCTTCTGTTTGATCCACATTTTTGGTATGAGCTTCGATGAGTTTTCCAACCATTTCTAAATGGCCGAATTCCTCGATTGCAATGTCTTGGAGCATATCTTTAATTCCAGCATTTTCAACATGGAATGATTGAACCCAATATTGAAGGGCTGCGCTAAGTTCTCCAGTAGCTCCGCCAAACTGCTCTAAAAGTAACTGAGCAAAACGAGGGTTTGGTTCACTAATGTTAACTGCATGAATAGGCTCTTTTTTGTGAAAAAACATAGATTTACACTTCCAAAAATTATGATTTTACAGAATTGACAAATTATTTTATTGTCTCCTAGCATCTTTCAAGATATAGCTTCTCGAACTGCTTAACTAGAAGACCAATAAAATCCAGTAGTTATGTCAGTGTTGATAACTGCCAATCAGGGATTAAGCATTGCTGCTTCTTCTGATTAATCCCCATAGATAAATAGCAACGATTGCGCCAACCACAGCCACTAAAATACCTGGAAGAGTTAAACCAGCGCCAGCGGCAGTAATTTGCAAAGTTCCTGTTCGTAGTAAGGTAAACAGACTTCCACCGACGAAAGCCCCAATAATACCCAAAATCATTGTGGAGACAATTCCACCACCTTGATAACCAGGATGAATAGCCTTAGCAATGGCACCTGCCAAAAGTCCTAAAACTACCCAAGCAAGAATACTCATAACTGCCTCAACAATCTCACTTGTATCTAAGTTATCAACTCTGATTCACAATTCTTTCTACCAGATGGGATAAATGCTAAATCCAAAAGTTAGACAAAAGAGTTTATATCAATATATGGATGAAGATTGGCATTTATAGCATAAAAATCCTCAAAGGAAGTTTTTCAAGATAAATCAGTAATTATTGAATACATAAGTCTAGATATTATTTGCTATAGAACTAAACACCAATAATTTTATTAATTTATGTTGTTTTATATCTATCTTAAGAGGGAAAAATATTCTCTAACTTTTTGGAGATGCGTTAAAATAATTTGTAGTTAGTTAAATCCCCTCAACCGTTATTTTCAAGGTAGATTGAGGGAATAATATGTAAGGGACATTTCTAGAAGTCGTATCAAATAGCGCGGGAGAATTTTGTCTGTCGCGTTCTTGTGTGAGTATCAAAGATGACGGCAATATTTCTGACTAGTAATCTACCGATGTCTGTAATCTGGATCTGATTTTTTGATAAATTGACTAGCCCATCGGCTTCTAATGGTTTTAACGCCTCTAGTTCCTCAGAGAAATATTCATCAAAATTGATATCATATTTGTTTTCAATGTCTTGCTTATGCAACTGAAAGTGAGACATAATACCCATAATCACATCCCGTCTGATGATGTCATTTTGAGTAAGTTTGATACCTTTGCTAACAGGTAAAGCACCTGCTGCAACTGCCTGATAATAATCCTTTAATTCCTTGTGGTTTTGAGCATAAGCATCTTCTAGCATACTGATGGATGTAGCACCAAAACCAAATAGTTCTGTCTCAGCGTGGGTAGTGTAGCCCTGGAAATTCCGTTTGAGAGTGCCATTGCGTTGAGCGATCGCTAGTTCATCATTAGTTTTAGCAAAATGATCCATCCCAATAAATAGATATTGGTTATTCGTCAATTCTTCAATGGTCATTTTCAGAATTTCTAACTTTTCCTCTGCTGGGGGTAGCGCCTCTTGAGGAATATTTTTTTGTGTAGGTTTGATCCACGGTATATATGCAAAGTTAAAGACAACAATTCGGTCAGGATCTAACTGAACAGTCTTTTTCAACGTCTCCCGAAATGTCTCGCGGGTTTGATAAGGTAAACCATAAATAAGGTCTACATTCACACTTTCAAACTTAGCTTCTTTAACCCAACTCATGACATCAAATAGCATTTCTTCTGGCTGGACACGATTTATAGCCACTTGAACTTGGCTATTAAAATCTTGAATGCCAAAACTAATCCGGTTAAACCCAATTTCTCTCAGAAAGAAAATGTAGTTTTTATCAATATAGCGGGGATTAATCTCAATTGAGATTTCTGCTTGTGGATCGATGTTGAAATGGCTATTGATGTTTTTCCATAAAAATTCTATTTGGTGACGATCCAAGTAATTAGGAGTACCGCCTCCCCAGTGGATTTGCAGCACTTTTCTATCTGGATCGATTAAAGCTGCGGTGTTTTTAATGTCTTGAGCCAAAGATTCTACATAAGGTTTGGCAATATTCTTGTTGTTGGAAATTACCGTGTTACAGCCGCAGAAGTAGCAAGCACTTTGGCAAAAGGGGATATGGAAATATAAACTCATAGGAGTTTTGCGTTGGTTCGAGGCTGCGATCGCGGCCTTAAAATCAGTTTCAGTAAATGTTTCGCTTAACTCTGTAGCAGGCGGATAACTGGTGTATCTAGGTGCGCGAGTGTCGTACTTTTGAATCAAATCCAAATCAAACTTGACACCAGGTAATAGAAAAACCATTGACTTGCTTTCCAACGAATGTATGAGGATAATAACTAGAATAATTACTGACTTCTAACTCCTAACTCTAGCCCTTTCAAGGTGACTCATAAAATCTCTGCTTTCCTCTCTGCGCTCTCTGCGCCTCTGCGGTTGAAAAATAATTTATTTAACCTTATTAGGCACAGAGAACATAGAGAAAAGAGGAATTATTGTCCAAAAATTTTACCTACCTTTAAAGGGCTACTTCTAACTTAATTAGCCGCAGCTACTTCAGTACTACCTGAATTCTGAGAACGAGTTAGGCTATTAAACAGAACTTGACCGAGTGCTTTGATTAAACTTCCCTCTAACTCCTGAGCCATCTGTAAATTGAACCCAAAGGCATTATTAGCTTCTGCAACAATCCGTTCTGCTGTTATATCATCAACTAGTAATTCATTTAATGCCTGACGATACTTATCCTTAAATGCCTTTTTGTCAGGAATTTGCTCAAAATTGTAAAAGGATGTGCCTTCATAGCCAGAAAGCTTCAGGGCTGACTGAGCAACTTTTTGTAGCATTTGACCCCCAGAAAGATCGCCCATGTAGCGAGTGTAGGCATGACCTAGCAATAAGGCTGGTTCACTAGCAGAAATTTCCCGAATGCGGTCAATGTACTTTTGGGTAGCGGGTGAGGGTGTAACTTGCTCTCTCCAATTATCTCCATAATAGAACACCATGTCTTTTTCGAGCGAAGATTGGCGATTAAGTTCGGGGAAGTAAACCGCACTAATCACAGGATGCTCTAAATGGCTCTCTAATGCTGCTTCTAGTTCGCTGTAGACGTAATACAAGTTGCTTAAGAACTTGGCGAAGCAGTCTCTATCCACAACTCCTTTCAGAAAACATTTCATGAATCCCACATTTTCTGCTGAGGTGTGGGCTTGTTGAGTTCCAGAGCGCAGTTTGATGGCTAGATTACTACTCATTGTTGCTTCCTTTATGTTCAAGGGCAAGGTTTCTGGGCAGTCACCGACTCAGGATGCCTGCCAGTGCCAGCGAAAAGATTGTTATTCTAGGTTTAGAGAGGATCTGCATCACTCTATCTGGCAAGTATCACTGCCGATGTAGATCCCAGCTATTTTTATTTCTCCTAAGATTATTTAACTATTAATTTATATATAACTATAAAGATATTAGGATTTATTTATATTTTTCTAATTTTCACCATTAGGCACATCCTAGTTGAGTAGTAACAAAACTGATTGGAGAATAGGCATTTAAACTCTCCTGAAACAACGGGTAATAAGTTTATTTCTCACAATTTACTCTCAATAATTTAACTGATGTCTACAAACAACTATTTATGCTTATATAAGTTTTAAAGGATGAAATAATCAAAGGATTCTTATGGTTAAGTCTCTGGAAACCTCGCAACCTGAGTTGCTAAAATCAGGTGTAAAAGCGCCTGTCCAAGAAACATTATTAACACCCCGGTTTTATACTACTGACTTTGAAGCTGCGGCGCAATTGGATATTTCGTCCCAAGAAGCTGAGTTACTGGCAATTGTAGAGGAGTTACGAGCTGACTATAACCGTCATCACTTTGTCCGTGATGAAGAATTTCAGCAGTGTTGGGATCACATTGATGGAGAAACGCGCGTTGCCTTTATTGACTTTTTAGAACGTTCCTGCACCTCAGAGTTTTCTGGGTTTCTGCTGTTTAAAGAGTTGTCACGCCGTCTGAAAAACCGCAATCCGATTTTGGCGGATGCTTTTAATTTTATGGCACGGGATGAAGCACGCCATGCGGGATTTTTAAATAAGTCAATGGCAGATTTTAATCTTTCCCTCGACTTAAGTTATTTAACCAAAAATCGCACTTATACCTTCTTTCCGCCAGAGTGGATTATTTACACAGTCTACCTGTCTGAGAAAATTGGCTACTGGCGCTACATCTTGGTGTATCGCCACATGGAGAAACATCCAGAACACCAAATTTATCCACTATTCCGTAAGTTTGAAAGTTGGTGTCAGGATGAAAATCGACATGGAGATTTTTTCAAAGCACTGCTGCGATCGCAACCTCAACTATGGAACAATTGGAGAGCTAGATTATGGGTGCGTTTCTTTTTATTGAGTGTTTTTGCTACTCACACATTGACCGTATTTGAACGCGCCACCTTTTATCAATCCATTGGGATAGATCCGCGCGAATATAATACCAGAGTCATTCAAGAGACGAATAACACCGCCGCAGGGGCATTTCCTCTGATTTTGAATACAAATCATCCAGAGTTTTTCCGGCGGTTGGAGAAGTGTTCTGACCTGAATTTGAAACTAGCAGAGATTAATAACAGCAGTCGCTCACCAGTTGTCAAATTCTGCCAAAAATTACCCTTGATAGCTTCCATTGTTGGGCATCTATTGCAGACTTACCTAATCAAACCCGTTGATGCTGAATCATTGAGAGGGACAGTTCATTAACTAGTAATATCATGTCCGCTTGATTACTTATTAAACCCTAAGAACCCCACCCCGCCAAAGCTATGCTTTGTCTCCCCTCCCCGCTAGCGGGGAGGGGATTAAGGGGTGGGGTGCAATGACTGTGGGAATCACAACTAAATTATGCGGACATGATATAACTGCATACATTAACTGAATCTACAAGTCTTCTTTGGGAATCTCTTTACTCGAATATAAGCAATTGCATGGTTTTCACAGCGACATATTTTAACACCAATTCTCTCTCAATTCTGTAGAACCTGTGCGATCGCCTCAGAAATCGGTAAGCCAGGACAGCGTTCTAACCAGAAAAACTCGCCAACTGGGTTAACCTCAAGAAATACATGACGACCATCAGGAGTCAAAATAATATCAATAGCTCCGTAGTTTAAACCAAATTCTGCCATGAGTTTGAGCAGTTTCTCTTCCACATCTTCAGGCAGAGTGTATGGTTCCCAAGCGTCGAGTAAGGCAATTCCCTGTTTGCGCCAATCGTAACGCGCCTGATCTAAAGCTTGAGAATCAACCGCAGCCGTCAGCACACGTTTGCCTACAATAATTGTCCGCAATTCCAATGCCTTGGGGATTTTTTCTTGAAACGTCATTGGGCAGAAACGTAATCCATCGAGGTTGTCCAGATCCTCAGATGAAATTGGATTCGTAAACACAACTTTTTCTCGTCCTTGTTCATCGTAAATAGCGAAGGAAGAGAGCATTTTTGTAATTATTCCCTCCTTACACTCTTGGGCAAATTGCTTCACTGTCACTGAATTGTTTGTAGTCAGAGTGCGTGGCGTATCTAGACCGATTTCTCGTGCTATTCGTAATTGCAGTTGCTTATTTTCCGCTCGGCGAATATTTGGCAGAGGGTCGAGATGGAAACCCTTAATACTGGCAATCATTCCCTCAATGGTAACGCGAGATTCTTTGAGTGAGGCTTGTCTGAGTTGCTTGTCCATCGAGTCGGGAATTCTTGACCCAATTGCGATACGGCGATACCAAACTGCTGACACTTCACTCAAATCTAATGTCTGGTCTTCAATGTTTAGAGTAACTCGCTCATTTTTGGCATAGTAAACATCTAAGGTGATTTCCGTGGGAAATCGGTCTGTATCAAAACGAAATGCTTTCCCTCCTTGGGCTTCAATTGCCTGAATAACTAGAGGAATACTTTCGTTGTCTTGGCTGTGAGTAATGATTAAAACAGTCACGTCGCTTCGCTCCGAATTAAAAATTAAAAATTAACAAGTTCCTAAATTTATAAAAGCTGTTAGTTGGTTGTGAATTTTTAAGTAAGAGCATTTTGCTTAGGGCTTGTTGAAAGTAGTGCAGATGCGATCGCATCTGCGATCGGGTATTCCAAATCTCTCTCCAGCATCCCCCACTCTCCTGTAGGATTAATTTCTAAAAAAACGTATTCCCCTGATGGCGTTTTGATAAAGTCAAATGCTCCAAAAATCAGTCCAAACCTTGCCATAAAAGCATCCAGGCAACGGATTAGTTTATCAGGTAATTGATATGGTTGCCAGGTAAGAGCCTCTTTTGTTCCCCGTCGCCAATCTTGGGTGGATGCTGCATACTCAGAGGCATCCAGTGCGCCGACAAAGAGATTACCATTCACATACACTGCGCGTAGTTCTACCTGTTTGGGAATTTGTTCTTGAAACACAACTGGACAATAGCGCAGTGTTTCAGCATCAAGTAAGTCTTCTTCTTTAACGGCGCTGGTATACATGAAAAAAGAGGAGGCTTGCATCCCATAAGAAAGAGGTCTGAGTAGCTTGGCAACCATTTTTCCTTTAACTTCCCCAAAAAATTCTCGTGTTTGTTGAGGATTGTTAGTGACAATAGTCCGAGGTATGACAAGACCAACTTCCGATGCAATTCTGAGTTGGCGTAGCTTGTTCTCAGCTGCACTGATCCGTTGTAAATCATCCACCCAGGTAGCTCCCCTCAGACTGTCCCAAAAGCCATCTAAGACTGCGAGTGATTCACTAGAGCAGGCTGCTTGGAATTGTGGAGCTAATTCTTTACCTAGATCAGGTTGCCAGATCCGTCGCATCCATACTGCTAAAACTTGCTCGGTGTTTAGGGAGCGTAGACGCGGAGCGGCTTGTCGTAAGACATCGCCATATTCCAGTTTATGATTGCTCCCAGAGTTACTGAAATTCGCCTCGATTTGTACAGTCATCGGAAACTTATCAGTATCAAGGCGAAATGGCTGTGCGCCTCGTTTTGATACAGCTTCTGCAACTCTATCTATTGTGAAGTAATCACCACTATGGGTGATTAATAAAACCACATCACGGTCAACGTGCATAAAATATTTTCATTAAGTTTTTGTATTGTCCCTACTGTCAACTATAAAAAAAATAAACTTTTTTAATGGGAAGCCAACCCCTAAATGGAGTTGGCAAAGCTAACAGTCTTTTTCTTCTCAGAATATTTTTTAAAACTGCATCTCTGGTGTACTCAAAAGTATGCAGTTATTCTATTGCCACCAGATGGTCATCGCCATCTGAAGGGTACTTCTGAGTAGTAAAAACCTGTTCATCACTATCAGAGGGATACTTTTTCGTTACTCCATCTTCTTGATCAGATGGAAACTTTAGAGTTTGGACAAGTTCATCTTTCTCCTTCTTGGTTACACCACAACTTCCGCCGCCAATCGCTTCTGATTCTTTATCAGATAGGTCTTCAAAGCTTTGCCCTTCTAAAAATCGGGCAAAGAAGGGTACTGCTTGTGAATTAAGTTCTTCTGGTTTGTTTTCAGACATAATTTTCTCCTACGGTTAAGTAAAGATAAATTTACACTCAACTCAATGATACTACATAGGATTTCATCTATGTAATGATAAATTTCATTTGAAATTATTTGTAACATTAGCGTAAAAATACTTTGTCTTTTTTTATCCTCTCACGAATGTTCTTGCCATTAGCGATCGCTGTGCCGTCTGAATAATGCTGTAGTCTGTAACTTAATAGATGCTACAACCAACGTTGTTTTTTAGCATAAGCAATACTACCAATTACAATTAATGCCATAACGCAAATCACACCAGGATAAGCCAAAGGTTGCTCTAATTCCGGCATATATTTAAAGTTCATGCCATAGAAACCAGATATAAAAGTAATTGGTAAAAATATGGTCGAGAGGATAGTTAAACGATTAATTCGTTCACCAGTTTTGCTAGCAATATTATCACGTTGAATTTCCATTAATTCTGACATCCAGGCTCTCAAAGCTTGATATTCTTGCCAGAGCTTATCAACGTGATGAACTAATTCTTGATTGAATAGTTCCTTTACTGGTTGGGTGATCCATTGGAAATCTTCATGATCCATAATAGCCATCAGTGACTTTATGCTTTGAAAGTTACGGCGTCCTGAACGAGTCGATTGCCTCATCGTGGCAATTTTTTGGTATGTTAATTCATCACCAGAATTATCTAAAACTTCATCTTCTAAATCATCAAGCTTTCTAGAAATATAGTCAAATACAGTATGGTAATTATTCAGAACCTCTTTAAAAATGAGATAAAAAACATAGTCAATTCCTAACATTTCAATATCTTTAGTTCGTTTTTGTAGATTATTAGCTAAAATACTTAAAACTTTTAATTCAGTGATTTCAAAGGTGATAATAAAATTATTCCCCAGCACAATATTGCCACGAGCAAC
Source organism: Nostoc sp. CCCryo 231-06 (assembly GCA_023522315.1). Lineage (GTDB taxonomy): Bacteria > Cyanobacteriota > Cyanobacteriia > Cyanobacteriales > Nostocaceae > Nostoc. The sequence goes on along the minus strand of JAHCSU010000329.1, from coordinate 2,841 downwards.
CTCAAACTCGTGATTTTTTATTTGAGGAGTTAATATTTCATAGCTGTCAAATAAACAATCTTCTACGTCTTCATCAACTCCGACAGGAGAATGGTTGAAAATCATATTAACACGAGATGGATTTAGACCAAAGTGCTTAATAATTTTGGCTGTTCCAGTGCGATCGCGAAAGTGAATACAGCGCAACCAAATATTGCGAGAACTATCAATTTGTTTCAGTACCGTATCGATATGATTGCTGTTGAATAATTCCAGGTTATCTGGATGAAAAGTGAGGAGAGTTAGCATATAGCCATCCTAATTGAGTCGTGAGAAAACACTATGACTCATGTTGAGCAATAATTTATTTTTTTTCTCTTTTTACAGATTTAGGGCGAGTAGTAGGCGCAGGTGCTGAATTATTTTGCAGAATTGCAATTTCTCTTTGTGCATCTTGATAGCTATCTTTTTCTCCTTGCTGTTGGAATAGTTTTGCAGCTTTTTTGAAATCTGCGATCGCTCCCTGTTTATTTTTCTGCTTAGTGCGGATCACACCCCGGTTATAGTAGGCTAAGGCATTGCTCCCATTAATTGCGATCGCTCGTGAATAATCCTGATTTGCAGCTTTTTTATTTCCCAGTTCGAGATAGGCGTTACCACGGTTGTTATAAGCTGCTAAATTATTAGAATCTAGTTTCAGCGCTTCGGTGTAATCTTGAATAGCGCCTTTATAATCTCCGAAAGAAAAACGGTGAATACCTCTGTGGATGTAAGCCGCAGTAAATTTAGGATCAATCTGTAAAATAGCGTTGTAATCTTCAGTAGCTTCGAGATTATCTCCCAGATCGCTGTAAACATCACCACGATTAAGATAAGCTTCGATATATTTAGAATTGATGTTAATTGCGTCTGTATAATCTTTCAGCGCTGCATATTTTTGCTTATTAATAGATTGAGTTAAAGCCCTTTGATAATAAGCTTTAGCATCACTCGGATTAATCTTAATTACTGTATCAAAATCTTGGATTGCTTCGAGTCTTTGTCTGAGGCGACGGTGAAGAATCCCTCGCTGCAAGTAGGCTTCGGTATACTGAGGCTTGAGTGCGATCGCTTTGCTAAAATCTCCAATTGCCCCTTTATTATCCTTCAGTTGAGTACGGGCTAACCCCCGGCCATAGTAAGCATAAGCATCCTTAGAATTTAATTTAATCGCTTGCGTATAGTCTGCGATCGCTTCTTTGTACTTGCCTAATTCAGAAAAAGCAAATCCTCGGTCAAAATAGGCATTAGCATCTTGAGGATTGAGCGAAATAGCTTGGCTAGAATCTGCTTGTGCTTGCTCGTAGTCTCCTAATCGATAATAAGCATCACCTCGCTTATTATAAGCCAGAGCATTTTTTGGATCTAATTCAATAGCCTGATTTAAATGTTCAACTGCTCCTTCATAGTTTCCTGCCTCATATTTATTTACTCCTTCTTGGTATAATGTCTGTTGAGGATCTGTTAGAGGTTTTGGCAACCTCAATTGCCACGCTCCAACGCCAAGTGCGATACAGCCAGCTACCCCCGTCAGAACTAGTAATAATTTTTTCTGATGCTGTTTTTGCTGATCGTTATCAACATTTGTTATCTTTTTCAGGTCGTCTAAAACTTCCGTGGCATACTGGTAGCGCTTACGATAGTTAAAACGCACCATTTTATTAATAATTGTGGCTAATTTTCTGTTAATTTTTAGATTTTTGTTCTGCCAAACTATTTCACCTGTCAGCCGATTTTTCTGAGTTCGCAAACTAGATATTTGGTTTGCAGATAAGCCTAAAAGTGCTGCGATCGCAACCATACCTAAAGCATATATATCGCTGTTGTATTTGAGATTGCCGTTAACTTGTTCTATCGGCATATATTCGAGATTGTCAACGGTATTAGTGATGGCTTCATTAACAGTACCAAAATTAACCAAAACTAACTTTTTATCTGATTCACGGCGAATGATATTAGCTGGTTTAATATCCCGATGAATCACGCCATAGCTATGTACAATCACCAAAATTTCTAATATATCTGATAAAAGACTAATTACTTGGTCTTCACTCAAAGGTTGTCCCTGGATAATTTCCTCAGTTAAAGGATTACCCGCTATGAATTCTTGGACTACATAGAATTCTTCATTTTCTTCAAAAGAAGTAATGAGCTTTTGAATTTTATCGTGTTGCCCTAGTTTTTCTAAAGTTGCTGCCTTGCTGTCAAACAAGCGGCGTAGGATTGTTAAAGTTTGAGGATTGCTACTAGGAGAACGAAACTGCTTTACTATAAATTGGCTGTCAGCAAGATTAACATCTTCAACTAGATAGGTTTTTCCCTTTTCGCCATCATTGAGAACTTTTAGTATTCGATAATGTCCATTTAGTAAATGACTATTCATCAATCTAAATATAGTATTATAAATTTTTTGATTATAGCTTACGTGGTATTATTGTTTAACTTTAGATAGAAAGATTTATTTATTTTAAAAAATATCACCGCATCGCAGAAGAAGAGGGTGGTATCAGCCAAAAGCCGCTCAAAAAACTTAATTTAGTTTGGCGTGATGGAAGCCGGATTTCGGAAATAGTAGCCATGATGGAACAATGGCATCCCAAAGATGGACAGTATATCGCATTGTCAGTCGATGTATCAATACAGCACTTCCGGCTATTATGAGGTACAGTAGCAGCAACTAGCAAACCAGTTTCTTAAATGTTGAGGATTTATTAAGTCAAGTGCAACTGAGATTAGTTTATCAACCATTTCTGTTGTAGTTGGAGCAAAACTACGTAAGAACGATTTGAGTTGTGACCACCATAATTCAATTGGATTAAAATC
>JAHCSU010000328.1 GCA_023522315.1 Nostoc sp. CCCryo 231-06 | reverse complement strand
GTGTGAGATGGAAGGTGGTGTGAGATGGAAGGTGGTGTGAGATGGAAGGTGGTGTAAGATGGTCGAATCATTGCTGGTTGTGGTGTCCGCTGAATCGGTGGTATTTCGAGTGTCCGAAGCTGAAAGTAGTACCTGGCCCAATTGCTCGTTCCACAGTGGTCTCGCTCAAAAACAATGATATTATTGCATGTCTTTGGAAGAAGCAAACTTGCACATTATCCGAGTAGGATCTAGGTGAATCGGTCAAAGGCACAGATTCGAGATAGGGCAGATAAATTGTAATCGTTTTGTTTGTACCGACAAGCACCTTCATTCATTTGTTTTTGTTCCTGTCAAACTTCAGTTGTTCAAATGCTTTCAAGGGCTCCGATCCTGCGCCATCGAGCCTTTCTTTCAGTCTCGCCTTTGGGGCAACGGAGGCGCCGAGTCTGCTGCATGACTACAATTCCCGCCCTTCAATAACTCTTCCTTCAACACAGAGTCTAACAGACCTAGCGTATTTGCACCCAACGCATTCC
>JAHCSU010000327.1 GCA_023522315.1 Nostoc sp. CCCryo 231-06 | reverse complement strand
ACAATCCCCACCTTATGAGTACATTGAAGGTGGGGACTTCCGCGACACGTTAAAAACGGTTATTATGGTCACCCCAATCCTAAGCGTTGTGAGTGGGTGTTGAGTGGTGGAAATCCTACAGTTGGTACAGACCCAGGTCAGGTAAAAGAATATCCCATAGGTACTCTACCTGACCGGAATTGGAAGGGTAGTGCCTTCGATTTCGGAGAGCATTTTTCACCCAATGGTATCATTGAGTACCATAGTAATCTTTTCGGTAGCGAGCTACAAGGTAAACTCCTGGTGATCCGTTACAGTGCTGGCAAAGATATCATTGTCCTAACACCAGGTGGGGAAAACTTGGATATTGTAAATTCCCAAACGGGTATTACTGGCTTCACCGGTTTTAACCCAAGTCCATTGGATTTGGTTGAGAATCCTACAAATGGATATCTCTATGTGGCCCATCTCAATGAAGGGACTGGCATGGGCAAAATTACACTTCTGCGTCCACTCAATTAATTGATTAACAGTTCTGGTGCTACCAATCCTTTTTGGATAGCTAAAACTGCGGCTTGGGTGCGATCGCGTACTTCTAGTTTCTGTAAAATAGTATGGACATGAACCCGCACTGTACCAGGGGCAATGTAGAGAATTTCAGCAATTTCTTGATTGCTTTTGCCAGTTGCCACAAGTGCTAAAATTTCTTGCTCCCGCTTGGTTAGGGGATTTTCTAAAGATTCCTCAGTTTTTGCAGGCAGCATGAAAGTAGAATTGCCCTCAAAAGCTGCTCTAATTTCTGTTGTTGCCGTTTGATCCCACCAAGAAGCCCCTGCTGCAACCGATCGCACCGCTAATATTAGAGACTCAGCCGGAATACCTTTGAGGCAATAACCTTGGGCCCCGGCGGCAATTAAGCGCGAAATCAGGGGTTTTTCAGAACGAGAGGTTAAAACAAGAATTGGTAAATTTGGGTGCTTCTGCTTGATTTGGCGACAAGCCTCAATCCCGCCAATCCCTGGTAAACCTATATCCAGCAAGACCAAATCCAAGGGATAGCGATTTGCTAATTCTACAGCTTGTTCCCCATCTTCTGCCTCTGCGACAATCTCCAAAGTGGTTTCTTGTTGCAACCGCATCCGCAGACCAAGCCGAAATAATTCATCATCTTCAACAAGTAAGATTTTTGTCATTTGTTATTAGTCATTGGTCATTGGGCAGAAGTTCTTTAATTTTGAATTTTGAATTTTGAATTGATTTCTCATCTCCCCGGTGGTGGACAAGCTGGGAGTCGGAAACCAAACAGTGCGCCTCGTGGTGAGCGATTCTCTGCCCAAATTGTACCCCCATGAGCGGTAATAATTTGCCTGGTTAAATAAAGCCCTAGTCCAGATCCTGAGACGTGGCGATCGCTATGTCCTTGATAAAATCTTTCAAACAAGTGGGGTAACTCTTCTTCGGTAATGCCGGAACCAGTATCGAGTATTTTTACTACTTGATCGCTAGCATAACTTTCAAGTACTACTTCTACTTTACCGCCACGAGGGGTATGGTTTATACCATTACTCAGGAGATTGGTGAAGACTCGCCCCAGTTGCAAAGGATCGCCGTTTACCCAAATAAAGCTGCGAAAATCTGATTCACCATAATGGAGAGAAATATAAACCTGACGTGTTCTCGCTAGTTCAGTCAGGGTGGCGATTACCTCCTCCGCCACAGTTGCCAAATTAAGAGGTGATAACTGTAGTTTCAGCCCTTCGGCATCATTGCGGTATACATCTAAAAGTGTTTGGACTAATTGCAGTGTACTCCGATGACTACGAGCCATTGTTTGTAAGACTTTTGCTTGCATTGGCGTGATTTCACCAAATTGCTCATTTTGCAAATATTTCAGCGTTTCAATTGCTCCTAATAGGGGTGTTTTCAAATCATGGGTTAGGGTAGAAACAAAATCTTCACGCATGGTAGCTAGTTGTTCTTGGGAGCGTAATTGTGCTTGCGTATAAGCGATCGCTTCTTCATTTCGGTGGTTGCGGTCGCTTAACCAACCCGTCACCACCAACGCCAATACTGCAATCAACCTGTTTGCCAACGTTGGGGAATTAATCATTTCTCCTCCGGGAACAAACAAATTCAATAATGTTAATCCTGTAGCGGCAAGAGTGATCCCCAATACAGCACCCCGATTCAATCGTGAATCTGCTAACAAAATCGTCCCTGTGTAGAGGTAGCCAAATACGTACTCAGGTGGTGTTAAATATTCCAAGACTATCACGATCGCAAAGGCGATCGCTATTAGTCCATAAGTCTCCCTACGCCCGTTTATAGCTTCTTTTATAGTCACTAATCGATTTAATATCTTCATTTCTGATTTACTAAAAAATCGTTATCTTACAATCTTTACAACTATTTAATTTAGCGATTATGATTTATCTGCAATCTATATCTGCAAATGTTAACTTGAGCATTAACCCGAAAATTCTGATTGTCCAGATGCAAAAACGGCAACTGGGGACTGATAGGGCTATTTCGTTCTAGACATAAACCGCCCAGAACTAAAGTTCCTCTCTTGCTAAAGTCCGTTAAAACGGGCTATAACCTTTTCTCAGTCGTCTTTAGATGACTTTCGCTGTTAGAGGATGTTTGAAAAGTCGCAAACTATACTAGAAACCCCTCTCCAAACCTCTCCCCCACAGGGAGAGAGGCTTTGAAACCCCCAGCCCCTTCTCCCAATATTGGGAGAAGGGGAACCGGAAATAAGTCCCTCTTCCCTTGTAGGGAGAGGGATTTAGGGTGAGGGCAAAAACTACGGTTCTCAACATAGATGAGGTT
>JAHCSU010000326.1 GCA_023522315.1 Nostoc sp. CCCryo 231-06 | reverse complement strand
TAAAAGTATTTGTATTTTAATCTAGTGTACCTCATTACAGACGGCAGTGCTGTAACCCAGTACCAAGCAGATAAAGAAAATATTTATGAATATCGGCTCAATACTACCGATAAATTAATTGAGCATAAATTCAATCGATTGGCGAACTGGGTAAATCAGATTAGTGGTTATCTTCACAAAGAGAGTGGATTTCAGATCCGCGATGATAAATTCTAATCACTGGGGATTTATGCCACTTACTTAATATAAAGTCAGATAGGGCGCTCAAGCTGACAAAAATTAATACACCCAACCCAGTTGTGAGAAATAATGCTGCAAACATCCGAGGAATTTGTAAAGTTGAAATAGGTTGAGCAAGTTCCGGTCAACGCTGTTGAGTCCTAGTGTAGTGTTGGATCCGATCGGGAAAAAGGCGACAATCCAGGCACAAACTACTAAGGCGGCAAAAGTGTTATTTTTTAACCAGAGAATGATTAAGGGTGCGATCGCAACTATCGGAGTTGTTTGTAAAATTACTGCATAGGGAAATAAACGGAACATCAATTTCTACATCAGCTACAATCCTTCCGGGACTTGTCCCCATAACAGTTGTAAGGGCGTTTCTGATCGTCGGTAAAACCGTACTTAGCTTTGAGAACAGGCAAATAGATAATGTTAGCAGAAGCAGAGACATAAATTGGCCTACCTTTGAGATTAGCAAGGGTTTTAGTTGCTGTGTTGGGATGGACGATGAAACACTGGGAATCTTTCTGGAAAATTGCTGCGACTGTGATTTTGGGAATACCTTGTGCTATCCAGTTTGTGTCAAATGTAACTTTATCCAACTGAGGATTGCTAGTTGATGGTTGGTTGCTGTTAGTACAACCAGCAATGAAGCTACTACCAATACAGATAGAACCGTATTGAAAAAATTGCGGCGACTAAGGCGATAAATTGCTGTTGGTGAGGGTGATAACGGATTCATAAAACAGTATGCATGATGCTCTCTCCTATTTCCTTTTGTAGCTGAATCTAAATGTACATTCTAGAATCAACTTTTGATTCACTAGCGAATAGGGCTGAATTTCTAAAGCAGCTTTAAAAGCTTTGATGGCTTCGCTATACTCTCCTAGTGCTGCATAACACAAACCCATACCGTGAAGCGCCCCAAAATGTATTGGATTTATCTGCACGACTATCTGACAATCTGCCAGAGATTTTTGATAATCTCCAATACTGTAATACAGAAAAGCACGGCGATTCCAAGCTTCGGCAAAATCTGGCTGGTCTTTTATTAGTGCTGTCAGCGCTGTTTCGGCTTCAGTAATTTCACCTGCATCGAGTAACTTTTGACTGCGATCAATTATTTCTAGCCCATAAATTCCCTTTTGCTGAAACCAAATCCGCCAGATTTTTCTGGTCGCTTTTTCGCGGACTGTGGCATCCGGGTTTTTTAACTCTTCAAGTAAGGAATTGATAGGTAAAGAATCCATGAACTTAAGATCAGTGAATATACGTTTCTATTAACTTTCTCACAAAATATATCTATTAAATGATTTTTAAAGCCATCTTTAAATTTGCGGCATTTTATTGCTAATTATGAATTTTCTGTGTTATTTATTGTATTCACCATACGACTAATACCACACTCGATATTGAGAGTTATAAAAATAAAAACTGCCTATAGGTAGTTGACAAATACTTAGTAACTAATAGCTTATAAAAATATCCCCAAAAAAATAATGACTATGCCAAAGCAAAACGACGTTTCCAGGCATCTGGAAGACATGCGCTTTCAATCTACAGCAAACGCTACCCTAGAAATCAGTATCGCTTAAACCTTGAAGTTTCAAATATGATCGCCTCGCCCCAAGAAAACTACCTTACCCCCCAAGAGTACCTCCAAATAGAGGAACAAAACCCTGTCAAACATGAATACATCGACGGCTATATCTACGCAATGGCTGGAGCGCTTGACGCACACGTTACCATTGCTGGGAACCTGTTCGCTCTCCTGCGTAATCATCTACGCGGCTCTGGTTGTCGTGTTTATATCGCTGATATGAAAGCCCGAATTGAATCTCTAAATCGCTTTTATTATCCCGATGTTATGGTTACTTGCGACCAACGAGATCAAGAAACGCCAGCTTATAAAAGATTTCCCTGTTTAATTGTCGAAGTCTTATCTAATTCTACTGAAGCCTTTGACCGGGGCGACAAATTCGCTGATTATCAAACGCTGGAAAGTCTGCAAGAGTATGTTTTAATTAATACAAAACGTCAGCGAGTCGAGTGTTTTCGACGCAATGAGCAGAGACTCTGGATTTTACAATCTTACACAGCAGAAGATAAATCATTTCGACTCAACAGCGTGGATTTTGAGGAAACAATGGCAACACTTTACGAAGATGTAGTTTTTGAATAATCTTGATTTTATAGCCAAACATGCAGATGCTCGATTGAGGACTTTCAGCAGTCCCAACAAACGTCATAACTAAAGTTTTCGTGCATAAGGCTGAAGATTAGATGGGGCATTCTGCACGATATTTAGTAAACTATATAACTGATAAGCCTTGAAGGCTTCCTGACCCGGCGGGGGCATTGATCAAAACAGACACAATCGATTGCATAAAAGTTATGGCGCTCATAGTTCAGAAATACGGTGGTACATCTGTCGGTTCAGTCGAACGTATTCAAGCTGTTGCACAACGCGTTTACAAAACTGTTAAAGCTGGAAACTCGCTTGTCGTAGTGGTTTCGGCAATGGGCAAAACCACCGATGGACTCGTCAAACTAGCTAATGAAATTTCTCCAAATCCTAACCGCCGGGAAATGGATATGCTGCTTTCCACTGGGGAACAAGTCACCATCGCCTTACTCAGTATGGCTTTGCAGGAACTCGGACAACCAGCAATTTCCATGACTGGCGCTCAGGTAGGAATTGTTACCGAAGCCGAACACAGCCGCGCTCGGATTTTGCATATTGAAACTACTCGCATTAGTCGCCACATAAATGCAGGGAAAGTAGTTGTAGTAGCTGGCTTTCAAGGCACATCCAGCGCCGGAGAAATGGAAATTACAACTTTGGGGCGTGGTGGTTCTGACACTTCGGCGGTGGCGATCGCAGCCGCATTACGAGCAAATTTTTGTGAAATTTATACAGATGTTCCAGGAATTTTAACTACAGACCCCCGCTTAGTTGCCGAAGCCCAGTTGATGGATGACATCACCTGCAATGAAATGTTGGAACTAGCTAGCTTAGGGGCAAAAGTGCTGCATCCCCGCGCAGTGGAAATTGCTCGTAACTATGGTGTTCCCCTTGTAGTTAGGTCTAGCTGGACGGATGCTCCCGGTACTTGGGTAACATCAGCCAAACCCCAAGGGCGATCGCTAATCAATCTAGAAATTGCCCGTCCGGTGGATGCTGTAGAATTTGACACTGACCAAGCAAAGGTTGCTTTGTTGCGCGTACCCGATAAACCAGGCATAGCAGCAAGGTTATTTGGCGAAATTTCCCGGCAAAAAGTAGACGTAGATTTGATTATTCAGTCAGTTCATGAAGGTAACAGTAATGACATTGCCTTTACTGTCACCACACCAATATTAAAACGGGCAGAAGCAGTAGCAGCAGCGATCGCCCCAGCACTGAGGAGTCAATCTAACCCCAAATCTGACGAAGCGGAGGTAATGGTAGAACATAACATT
>JAHCSU010000325.1 GCA_023522315.1 Nostoc sp. CCCryo 231-06 | reverse complement strand
TCGACTGTAATTTTCCCCAGAGAGGATAAAAGCAGGCGGATACCCAATTGAGTTTTGTTGAGAAAGTGAAGCTTCAGGCGGTTGTGTAAAAAATGATTGTTGAAGTGATTGCGCTTCTATTTTAGTATCGATATGCTTAAGCACCTGTAGAACTTCAACCGCAGACTGATAGCGCTGTTTAAAGTGATGTAGCACCATCTTAGATAGCACAGATGCCAACTCAGAACTGACGTTAGCCTGATGCTGCCAAGAAATTTCCCCTGTATCTGGATCTTCCTCAAAGTTTATAGGATGTAAGCCCGTCAGCGATTGAATAGCAATAATACCCAAGGAATAAATATCGCTGTTGGGGCGCGGCTTACCTTGCCCCTGTTCTGTAGACATATATCCTGGAGTGCCAATGGCAATAGTAACCTCCGTGCGCCCTGGAAGTGTAAGCAGTTGAGTTTGGACTTGTTTGACTGCACCAAAGTCAATTAGCACTAACTTGCCGTCTTGTTGCCGCCTGATTATATTGTCCGGCTTGATATCTCGATGGATAACGTTGCGGCTGTGAATAAATTGCAGAATACCCAACATATCTTGGAAAAGTTGAATTACTTTTTCTTCTGTCCAAGGTTGATTGGGGAACAGTTCCGCTTTTAGAGTATCCCCTTCAATGAATTCTTGCACCAAGAAGAACTCTTGGTTGTGTTCAAAATAAGCTAAAAGTCGAGGTATCTGGTCATGATTACCCAATTGTTCTAGTGTTTCTGCCTCACTGGTAAATAGCCGTCTGGCAGTTTCGAGAAATTCAGGGCTACGAGTGACGGGCTTAAGGTGTTTGACAACGCATTTCGGGAATCCTGGTCGGTGGGTGTCTTGTGCTATGTAGGTTTGACCGAATCCACCTTTACCTAAGACCTGTAGAACTTGGTAATGTCCGTCTAATAATTGTCCTAACATTGTGTCACAAGCCTTAAGTCCTCAAATTAATCTTGGCACAACTACCAGCTTTAGTAAGGTTTCTTGAGATAGAAAGTAGGTAGTACTGAGATTTGAAGCTTTTTGAGGATTACACTTTCAAGGAACTGGTTAAAAGATTAGCCGTCTACAGTGAAGAGTCATTGGGCATTGGGCATTGGTTATTCTCTTTGTCCCCTTGTCCCTCCACTTTCCAACCTCCCGTATGCTTACCCTTTTCATTCGGGGGTTACGTGGTTAACAATGGGTTGAATGTTTTTTAAATGATTCAACCTTATGGCTAGAACTGCAAATGAATATGCCGTATTCCTCCTACTGGAAAGCGGCCACCGAGAAGAAGTACGTTTTCCTACTATTCAAGAGTTTCAGAAGTGGTATAGCAGCGAACTTGTGCCAAAATCTGCTTCAAATGACTTTATTAGCGTGCCGATCAAAAATATTCAAGGGGAATATATGGTAGTAAGACCTTCTCGGGTTGTAGCAATCCGGGTAGAACCCGTTTTTAGTTCCAGTGTTGAAAGATTCAACTAAATGATGAGAAAAACCTTTGCTTTGCTTTCCTTAAGTCTGGGAATTGCCCTTGTAAACCCTCTCTGGTCGGCTGTTGCTCAGGTTCCTAACTTCCTGCCGTTGCCAGTACCCATAACTCCTAATCTTCCACCTCAGCCAGTACCAATTACTCCTGAGATAACGCCGCCCCTAAAACCAATCGCTATCAGAAGCGATTGTAGGTTCCAGCAGACTTGCTTGGGTTGGGATGAGCAAATTTGGGGTCAAAGGGGTAAAATAGGCGATCGCAATGCGCTGTTGGCTTCCATTGATAACAGTCTGGTTTACCTAACAAAGAAAGAGGCGATCGCAGCATATCAAAATTATCCGATGAAGGAAATTACCCTTGATCGCGTCCAGAGGAGTTTGTTACGTTTCCGCCAACTGGTTATCAGTTCTCAGTCAGCAGCGCAATTACAAGCTGCTGTCAGCCGAGAGTTTGTCTTTTACCAGTCTGTGGGCAACGATGGCAGGGGTACTGTCAAGTTCACCGCTTACTACGAACCTGTTTACACCGCCAGCCGTGTCAGGACTGCGATATATAAGTATCCTCTTTATCGGCTACCAGCTGATTTTAGCCAATGGCGCAAACCCCACCCAAAACGAATTGATTTGGAAGGGAAGGATGGTTTAAAAGGGAATAAGAGCAAATTGCGCGGTTTAGAACTACTTTGGTTCCGCGATCGCCTAGACGCATACATGGTACATATCCAAGGTTCTGCCCAAATTAAGTTAACTAATGGCAAAACAACGTCAGTTGGCTATGCAGGTGGAACTGATTACCCTTGGACTAGTATCGGCAAAGAACTAGCAAAAGATGGCAAACTTCCACTATCAGGATTGACAATGCCACGGTTGACTGCTTTCTTCCGACAAAAGCCTCGCGAGTTAAGTAATTATCTGCCCCGCTGGGAACGATTTATTTTCTTTCAAGAAACAAGCGGTAGACCAGCTACTGGTAGTATTCATGTGGCAGTAACAGCAGAACGTTCCATTGCTACAGATAAGTCTCTCATGCCACCGGGAGCGCTAGCGCTGATTTACAACTCATTTCCCTATCCTGCCAGTGGTGGCAAACTAGAGAGGCGTACTGTCAGCCGCTTTGTGCTTGACCAAGATACAGGAAGCGCCATCAAAGGCCCAGGCCGGGTAGATTATTTCATGGGGTCTGGTAAACTAGCAGGCGATCGCGCTGGCATCACAGGCGGTAATGGTTCACTATATTATTTGCTGCTCAAAGAATAAAGTTAGGAGTAGAGACGCGATTAATCGCGTCTCTACAGGAGTTAGGAGTTATTAATTCAAAACTCATTACTCCTCACTCCTCACTCCTCACTCCTCACTTTTTTTAGTACGGCGGATAAGCAAAATCATCTTCATCAGCATAAACGTAAGAGTTGGAAACTCCTGCCATTTCCAATTTAGGCGTTTCAGCTTTCACAGGTTCCTTCCCAAAATCTTTGTATTCTTCAAAAGTCTTGCAAACCATTGCAGACTCAAGAGAATCGGAAGCAATTAAATATTCTGTTAAAGTCCCTACTGTGGGATGTTTGTAGTCTACAGTTGAAGCTACGAGAACTGTTTTTGGTTCAATACCTCTTTCTTCACACTCAATTATCGGGCAAAAAATTCCGTGAGCGTGGAACAAAGGGCCTTTTGGTGTCAAGGGTTGCTTGCGGTAAACAGCATAAGCCTTTTCTAGTTCAGCAACGAATCCACTAACTACTTTGCCTTGTTGATATTCGCAGTATGTTTTGCTGAAACTCGCTCCGGCGGCACCATTAAGAGTTAGTTGTAGTGGTGATTCATGTAAAAACTTTTTATTCTCTCCCACTATAAAAATTAGATAGCGAGTAAAGGTTTTAAATTTAAGTTTGTCGGCTAAAAAAGCATCATAATTCTCTTTGAGCGTACCCAGTTTTAAACCACTTTCCCGGTCTTTGACAGACAATGGCCCCCGACGCACTATAACCACGCGTGGAGTACTGGAAATAAAGACCGTTTCGACTCCAGAGGTAAATTCATGCTCCACTTGCTGCCAATTATCATCTGGCACAAAGCCGACAGCATTGGCATTATCCAGCTTAATTGCCAAACCGTGGGATTGCATACCATCTGTGCCATATCGAGGATTAATCATCTGACACCAGGGAAGGACTTGAGAAGGCGGTGCATTAAATTTCTCGTCTTCAAAGTCGAAATTAGCAGATGCTTTCATCGTTTTAGGCTATCAAAGTGTTTTCTTGAACAATTTTATCGGCAGAGCGCTGATCCTGAAGAGCCAGTTATGTGCTGTGGTTCCCAAATTTTAGGAACTCAAACTGGCGTAGTAGTTTTTCCAGAGTAAGACAGAATCAATCTATGTTGCAATCCCTGTTTCGTTTTTTAACATGCTTAAATTAAGATTAGCCAACTACTATGAACTCAAAGCAGCGAGAGTCTTTAAATCTGGCACTTCTAAGTTAGGTTGACTTATTGCTGAACCTGTGGTTTTAAGTCCTTTTTGGACTGCTCGACGATTTACCCAGACTGTTGATAGTCCCAGAGATTTGGCTGTAACGATATCGTGATATACACTAGCAGCAACGTGTAATATCTGCTCTAGCGGCAAATCAATTCTTTCAATAGCCAGTCTGAAGTTTTTGAAAGAGGGTTTGTAGCTTTTTGCTTGTTCTGCTGTGATTATCTGGTCAAATTCCACCTGCAAGTGCTTTGCCGATAAAGCAAAGAGATCATCATCTACATTTGAGACAATTACTAGCTTAAACTTTTGCTTGAGGGTTTTAAGTGCCTCAATTGTATCGGGAAAAGGCAGCCAATCCTGAATCGAATCAGCAAGTGAATTTAGTTCGTCAGCAGTTGGCTCAAAGCCAAATCGTTCACCAAATTTCTGGACTACTCTCTTCAAAACTTCCCGATATTTGATATAATCCCCTTTTTCGAGTTCTGCTTCAAATTGAGCAAACAAGTCCAGAATTTGATTATCATCCAAATTAGTGTTATGTGCCAGCAGAAGTGGCTTTAACACTCTTAAGATACCGTTCTCCCAATCGATTAGGGTTCCGTAACAATCGAAAGTTAAAGCCTTGTACTGATTGAAGTTAATCACTTTTTTATACTGCATAGCTTGATTAAGAGCGTTCAGTTTTCACAAACCAAAAGATGAGTTTACCCATCTGCGTTGGCGCAGCCCGCCGCAGGTATCGCCACATTTGCCGCTCTTAAACTCTCTTAAACTCTCTTAACATTTCTTCTATAATCAAAGCATTTAAGTAGGTAGACAATAAAAGACTAAAGTGTGTGAATATAAGTAAGTAGATTTGCACAACAAAACTAAACCTCACATCTTGCACCTGGAAGTATGAATGTCAAAACCACAACTACGTGCAAGGGTAGCTAGGCGTTCAGGCGTTCAATTTCAAGTAAAAGAAGAGACACGACTATTTGGTGAAAGATAGACTCTAAAGCAGTTTTTGCCCCTAACTGGGGCATTAGTGGCGTTGAACCAAGATGAGTGTAAAAATAATTTAAAGTAGCAAAATTGATACAGTTAGTACGTAGAATTTACAATTCTATCTACGTAAGCATACTATATATTAGAAAAATAATCATACAACTGTATATTTTTGCATTATCATGAATAATGTACATCTCAAAGCCTTATTTTAAGGTACATACTAGCTAATTCATGATGATTGCATTTACACCCTATAGCTTAGTCCAGCTATCTCCATCTCTATCTTGTAGCAAAAGTAGTATTTAACCTCCTGGAAGATATAGGAATACATAATGAACCATGTGTGATAAATTTTTAATTGATACTGAATCAACACATATTTCGTCTGACGAAGTAGTTGTGGAGATTGCTAATCGGACTTGGTTACATCAACCCGAACATCCAGGGATGGGTTATTCCTTTACTAAAAAGATGATTGATGCAGACACCTTAGCTGAAACTCGAAAGCTTTTAAATAATGCAATAGTATGTGCTTGGTACGCAGTGAAGTCGGAGCGCAGACCACCAGATATAACCCCTACACGTTGGGTATGGCGACTTGCAGGTTTTTACCATTTGTGCCATTCCACACCCCAACTGATGGAGGAAGCGCAAGAGCGCTTCGCTTCAGCAGATCGTCAAAGTTTGGCACAGTGGGCTGTACAGAAAGCCAGAGAAGAGGCAGGTCACGACCTACTCGCTTTACGGGATATTGAGTCGATGGGATATAGAGCCGAAGCTGTTGTGCAAGCACTTGTTCCTCCGGCTGCAAAGACGTTGCTGGATTACTTCACCCAAAGCGTGCAGGACTCAGATCCAATTGATTGCGTGGGCTATTCCTATACAGCGGAACGTTTAGGGATATGTATAGGAGAAGGTTACATCCAGAGTATAGAAGCACTGCTACCACCAGGTATCAAAGCTACCCGTTGCCTACGCGCACACAGTGCTGCTAGCACCGAGGTGCAGCATGTAAAGGAAACGGTTGCAATGATTGCTGGCCTGGCTTCTGAGGAGCGTGACCGTGTGGCAAAAGCCTGCTACCAAGCTGCATTGTTGCGCTTCAGCCCACCCAAGGAAGCTTATATATCAGATGAGGAGATTCAGAATGTGTTAAAACCACTAAAAGCTTAGAAATAACCATGAGGGAGGCTTGGTTATCAACTGCTTGGTATTGACCTAACAGCCAAGCGCAACTTTTTTAAGACAGCCTAGAGAGTGTACAATTTAGCACAATTACAAGAAAAAGATCATGAAAACAGCGACAGTAACAACTACAGCTATCGAGCAGCAATCTTCAAGTTCTTATGATTCTGCTAGCAGTCCTAGCGAGACCAGCTTAGAGATTTTGGATGACACAGAGTTTGAGTTGGAAAGAATCATGTTTGAGGAATTCGCAAAGGGATTACCAAGCGATATTCCTATGGCTGATTTCTAGTTTCGGCTTATCTATATACTTTAATAATAGGGCTTGAATAGGGCTTGAATTATTAGTCGATATCCCTAAATTGT
Organism: Nostoc sp. CCCryo 231-06; assembly: GCA_023522315.1. Classification (GTDB taxonomy): domain Bacteria; phylum Cyanobacteriota; class Cyanobacteriia; order Cyanobacteriales; family Nostocaceae; genus Nostoc. Next base: position 24,182 of record JAHCSU010000325.1, on the reverse strand, counting down.
TTAGCTCATAGTAAGGGTTTAAAGAAGCTCAGATGCTAGTTAAATTCAAATACTGTAACAGTTAAACAGTTAGGGATTGACACTTTTCAGCAGAGAAAACCTCCTGTCTACTGACCTGACGTTTCAAATATGTATTCCTGTGGGCTTCTGCAAAATGGTAAAATCTCCACTGGTTTTATATAACTCCTTACCGATGCTGTTTTTCCTAATCAATTGCCCCCAACCCTTTGAGAGTACCAATAGTCGCAGTAGTTAAACCTGTAACCCCGCTAATATTCATTCCTTCATAAAATTTCTTAGCTTTCAAAGTTTTTAAGCACTCGCTTGCGCTAATATCCCAAAGTCGAATCGTCTCATCAGCGCCACTACTAGCCAGAGTTTGATTATCTGGGCTAAAAGCGATTGACCAGACCCAAGCTGAATGTCCATGTAACGTTTTTTTGCATTCACCTGTATAAACGTCCCATAACTTAACTGTGTAATCGGGACTGCTACTAGCTAGAATCTGACCGTCCCGACTAAAGACGACTGCTTTAACGATACCATTTGCACAAACCTGGAAAGTTTGGAGGCAAGCACCAGTACTAACATTCCACAACCGGATTGTTCCGTCATAGCTGGCGCTTGCCAGCAATTTACCATTCGGGCTAAAAGCAATTGACCAAACCCAATTCGTATGCCCTTCTAACGTTCCTTTACACTCACCAGTGCTGACATCCCACAACTTGACTGTCTGATCCCAAGCACCACTGGCTACTGTCTTGCCTTGAGGACAAAAGGCAACTGACTGGATTGCAGCACGATGCCCCTGGAAAGTTTGTAAGGCTTGTCCCGTATTGACATCCCACAACTTCATCGTACAGTCGTGACTGCCACTTGCTAAAGTTTGACCATCGGGGCTGTAAGCAACTGACCATACTAGAGCATGATGTCCCTGGAAAGTTTGTAAGGCTTGACCCGTATTGACATCCCACAACTTCACTGTTCTATCGTCACTGCCACTTACCAATGTTTGCCCTTTTGGACAAAACGCAACTGATCGAACCGCAGCACCATGCCCCTGGAAAATTTGCAAAGTTTTACTCGTATTAACATTCCATAACCTCACTGTGTGGTCGTGACTACTACTTGCTAATGTCTGACCATCCGGACTGTAAGCAATTGACCAAACTTGGCTAGTATAACCACTGATAGTTTTGAGACATTGACCAGTATTAATGTTCCATAGCTTCACTGTTTGGTCTTCACCGCCACTGGCGAGAAGATCCCCTTTCACACTAAAGACGACAGAGCATACCCAACCCGAATGTCCTTGAAGGGTTTTTAGACATTGCCCAGTGCTAAAGCTCCATAGCTTCACTGTGTGGTCGAAACTGCCACTAGCGATGATATTGCCTTGAGGATTAATGGCAACTGACCAGACCGCAGCATGATGCCCTTGTAGAGTTTTAATGCATTCACCAGTGTCAAAGTCCCATAACTTTACTGTCTGGTCATCACTGCTACTCGCTATTGTCTGACCGTCCGGACTGATAGTGATTGATCGTATTCCATCATCATGCCCCTGTAGAGTTTTGATACATTCGCCAGTGCTGACATTCCACAATCTAATTGTGTCGTCATCACTGCCGCTCACTAGCGTCTGACCATCCGGATGGAAGACCGCAGAAATTACCCAACTTGTATGTCCTCGGAAAATTATGAGACATTCAGTGGTGCTAACACTCCATAGTCTTATTGTATGGTCATTACTGCCACTTACTAGCATATTACCATCTGGACTAAAGGATACCGACCAAACCTCACTATTATTGTGTTCCGAAAAGGTTTGCAGGCATTGACCTGTAATGACATCCCACAATTTCACAGTAGAGTCAGCACTCCCGCTAGCAAGGGTTCTACCGTCAGGATTGAAGGCAAGTGATACAACCCAGTTGGTATGACCCTTGCAGTTGAGGATCTGTTTGCCATCCGTAGTATTTCGTAAGCAAATCTCACCATTGCTATCCCCCGTAGCCAAAAGTTTGCCGTCGGGGCTAAAGGCTACGGACAAAACACCACCAAAGGCTTCAGCAAAGACAGACTTAGCTAGATCAGCGTTTTGGAAATTTACATCGTGCAATTTCACATTCCGCAAGTCTGCTTGCCAAACCGTTAGTTCCGAAAAATCATGACCCCTTAAATCTATCTGTAGTTGACAAAGCAAATTAAGAATATTTCCACCTGTGTACCCTAGTTCTTGCGGCGATTCTTCCCGTAGCTTTACTAAAATTTTAGCTAGTCGATTTTCAATGCCTTTTTTACTTCTCAATATAGTGAGCAGCTCATCAAGAATCGGTTTAAGGATGAGGCGGATTTGAGCTTCTCTTATATAGTCTTTCGCACTCGCCTTGATCAAAGCGTGGCATCTAAAAAGTTCAATATTCTCAGTTGTAATCTCTTCACAGACTTGCTCTATGAATACCTGAGTTACATACTCTATGACTACAGGTTGTAGGGTGAAAGTTATTGCACTTTTCTCAACTAGCGATCGCCTTCCTAAAGATTCCACAGCTTCAAGTAATTTTGCTGGTGGTACTGGTGATATAATATCATCTCGCAGTTCTGAGAGTGTAACCGACTCACGATTAATCGCTAGCCAATACATTATTTCCTTTTCTAAATCTGACAAGCGCTCAAATTGCTGCTCTAAAACATCACGAATGTCGCCAAAAACAGACGTATCTTGTTGCAAAAATTCAGTGACATTACCATCAAAAATATCTTGAATAGTCGTGGCAACTATCTTTAACGCTAATGGATTGCCTGCATAGCGTTCAATCATTACTTTCCATTCCTCCTCAGGCGCCGATAGCCCCTTGAGTTTTAAGATTTCTTGCCCTTCTGCCACCTTTAAACCATTCAGTGATAAAGAGCGAACAGGTAATGCTTGTCCTTCTAGCAATGCCACTTCTCTAGGTTTTTCCCGACTAGTCAGCACTAAGCAGCTTTGGTGAGTTGCTTCTCCCACGCGTCTTAAAAGCTCACCATATTCCTCATATTCTTCTCGATAAATTCCGGCGCGGCTACCACTACGGAGAATTGACTCTGCATTATCAATGATCACTAAACAGCGATGATTTTGCAAATAATAGAGTAGCCGCGATACTCTATCGCTAAAGCTTTCTGGTAAGTTACCTTCTGTTTCCTGATCGTCAGATAGAAATTGGATTAGGTTACTTAGAATAATTTTAACAGGTGGAGCTTCTCGGAGCGATCGCCAGATTACATACTCAAAGTTGTCCTGAATCTGTTGAGCAAATTTTACAGACAGGGACGTTTTGCCAATACCTCCTATTCCCAATAGTGCGACTAATTGACAGTGTTCATTAAGAATCCATTGCTCTAGCGTATTAAGTTCTTCTATACGTCCATAAAAAACTGAGTTAAAGATAGCTTCTCCCCAATCTAGACGAGTATGTGAGCTTGAATAGTCGCCTTTATCTATTTTTAACTTAAAAGCTGAAAAAAGCTTCTCAATAGTCTGTTTATCAACTCCTTCTTCCCGATTCAATACTTTCGAGATGGTAGCGGAATATAACCCAGAACGCGCACTCATTTCTTCAAGAGTATACCTATTTCCAAAATTTTCCTTTGCTTCTGACTGATGCTTTGCTTCCTTAATTTTTTGTAACCCCTTCTTAGTAAGTGCAACGCCACGCTTGCGTCTCCAATTCTGTAAAGTCATGTATTAACTCACTGTTGGTGTAATCACCTTTGATTAAAAGGAATTATCTACTAGGTTGCTATAGATATGAGGTGATACATATCACAAAAGAATAATCTTATGTTGCAGAGGATTTTAAAGAGGTGTATAGCCAAAATGTTTACTGATACAAGCCACCTTTGCCAATCCACTCGTTTCGGTAATTCAACACCGCTCGCTCAACAGAAAATCTTGTCTGTGAGGCATTGCTAACATAAACTCTTCACCCGAAAGCTTCTTGCACCACCCGTAATGAATCTACCATTACGTGTGAGGCTAGTTATTTAATACTTGCAGTTTTCAGTAAGAGGTTTGGGGCATAAAGCTTAAGTTCAATCTCAAAATCCTGATCTTCACTGGTAAAGACGTTTCTAAATTGGCAAGCTTGATAAAGAAAGTTTGTATATATCTAGCCTATCAATCAATGAATAAAACTGCTGCACTTAAATTTCCCCGTTTGGCAACCTCCAGTAGAAAAAGGGCGTTTAAGCGAATTACCTTAAACTTGACATCAGATGAAGCTCAGAACCTTGAAAAGTATTGTGAACAGACAGGCAGACCAGCAATAGATGTAATTCGGGAACTCATTCAAGCGTTGCCTTGACCTGACTTTTCATGCCAAGTCTGAAAAGCCCCATTCCACAAGGGCCATCAAACTACCCTTCGGGAACGGTAAAGCCGAACAGCCGTAGGCAAGTCTGAGTAGTTCAACCAGATTCTAATGCTTATATCTTGAGAATAAACCAAGGTTAAAACAATTCGCAATTCGCAATGACGCTCCTACGTCGCTAACGCAATTACGTTTTGTGACGGGGATTTAGACCCCGACACAAAACGCGCTGCTTGATAGAAGCAGGGAACTTAAACCCCAAACTTTGTTAAATGGTTCGCAAATCTACTTTTATTTTATCAGTGGCAAAGCTCGAATCAGTTCTCGAATCACATCCGTTGCTGGTCTGCCTGTGTGTTCACAATACTTTTCAAGGTTCTTGGCTTCATTTGATGCCAGGTTTATAGTGATTCGTTTGACGGCCCATTTTTTGTTCATGCTGAAACAGATAAATCGTGTAATCATAGCTTCAAACCCTGATTTTACCTTCCCAACTGGAAAGTAACCTAAATTTAGGATATGCCGAGATACCTTTTCAAGAGGACAAGTTGTAATTGAAGGAGGCAGGCGGCAGAAGGCAGTTCTTGGTGGAGGAGCAAATCATCTGGGGATTTGAAGAGAGGATGATGCTGATTTAGGCTATTATAGCGGTTCCCATTCACATGCGGTACAACATTATATTGCGAAGTGTAGGGGCACGGCACTGCCGTGCCCCTACGAGTGTACCTCACGTAAACCAGAAACGCTATATTATGGCATGTAGTTAATTCTAGATGCTCCAAATTTTGCCGCCTTTTAATTTAATTGTCAAGCAGCTTTCCTCACCTTGATAACCCAGGCTACCTTGGCAGAATGCCTATTTCTATCGTTATGATTAGATTTTTAATTAAAGCTTAAGCTTAATTGCAATTAGCTTAGTATTAATAATACTGAAGAACGCCTTAACCTAAATTTGTACTAATTTTAACTTAACCTTTGCTTACTCTGTATGCCTTAGTAAGAAGATTATGTATTAGCTATGGTAAAAGACAGTATTGCCATCGGGATTTAGATGTATTACTACCATTAATCCAGAGTTAAAAGCTAAATTGGAGGTTCTTACGAGTTGCTGTTTACTGCATTAAGGATTGTAGATTCATGAAACTGCAACTCACTCAATTACGTATACTCTGAGCCAAATGAACTGGAGTGTAGACCCATGAAATGCACAGATGATGCTTGCATAGTAGAAAATCAGGTGTCTACGCCTACAACATAAATATTTGGGCGTTGCTGAATTAGGGGATGATTTCGCACAATTTATAACGAATTTCCAATGCTTTAAACCGCCAATTCATCCCGTATTTATCCAACGTCCGTAAAATTTGCATATTTTCTGTGGAGTTTTCTTAACTTACTTGAGGAGTACGAATGCTTGAGGCTATCGCTGTTGCTTGGTTATTACTGTTTTTTGGCGATTTTTTATCTACATTTTTTTACCACGTACCCGATCACGTTTTTGGTAGCCTACATTTAAAAACGCACCACTCCTGGAAGAAGGACTTCCGCCACTACGCTATTTTGACTTTTAATCCCCAGGTTCTTTTAGATGGTATCTTGGGAGCTTTGCCTTATGTACTTGTAGCAGTAGTCTTGTGGCCTTTCTCTCCCATCGGCGTTATCTCTGGATTACTGCTTGGTCAGTTTCATGTATGGTGGAGACACATAAGTGTACTAGGTTGGCAAACTTCAAAGGCTGTCAATATTGTATGCCAAATTCTATTTATTACTACTCCTGAGAGACACTGGTTGCACCATCACAAAACTAATTTGGGTTTTGGTGATATTTTCACGTTCTTTGAACAACCTGCACAAATGTGGTTACGCTGGCTTCGGCTACTCAGACTTCGTTTTCGCTACTCTCGAATCTAACTGAAGCTACTGCTTACCTAAATACTTTTTAAAATTAACAAAAAAAGCTGCGATCGCAGCTTTTTTTGTAGACTATTTATTTTTTTGCTAGACAGAAGATTATTCCAACCTCAGAAAAGCTGATTCCCAATTTACGAGTAGTCGCAACAAGAGACACCAATTGACCATAGCTTTTAATCTATGCCTTTATAGAATTGTGAAAGCTTTATTTATAGTTTGTCTATAACTCATCAAAAAGTAAGCGATTTCTGTAGACGCAAGGACGCCTCTGGTACGGAATTTAAATATATTTGCTAATGCTCAACTTTGTTGTTATGTCGCCCATCTTTTTGGGAAAACTAGTCTTAATTAGTAAATTATTATATCCCTAGATTTTTATGACAATTTCTCTCTTTTTTGGAGATGCTGGGCGTAGCTTCCTTATCCGAAGGGGTATGGATAGCTACGGTGAAGTAAGCAGGAGGCAGGAGGCAGATAAAATTAATAACCCGGTTGCCTTGAACAAGAGGCAACGGAGCAGGGAGCAGGGAGCAAGGGGGATAGAAAAGAATTGGGATGTAGCACTTCGACGTTGCTCAGTGACCACCCCACCTGTTGCATTAGCTTCCCACTTTTTACGAGAACCACCCTTGCTTTTTTGGGGGAGTCAAACCCATGTTCCCCCTTTCATTCAACGGCAGTTCTTGATGGAGTCATTTCCGCCAGCTAATAGCCCCCTTCCCCCTGCCTCTTCGTTGAATGCGGTCAATTTACAACCTGCTGCTTATGAGGTGTTTCATGTCCGCAGTTAACCTCAGAAAGATGCTCAACAAAAAAGAGTTGCCATCTCTACTTCATAACTTAATTTACCAGTTCAACATTGCGATTGATGTTGAACTGGTAGACGGAACTAAACTGATTAGCATTGGGGAGCAAACTACAGAAAACCGTTATCCAATCGAGGTTTCAGGAGAAATCATCGGTTGGGTTGTTGGGGGAGAACAGGCGACTCTACTTGCGACTTTGCTCTCCTTTCTGGCAAAGCAGGAAGCTGAGAAGAAAGAACTGGCTATAGAATTGCTGGAGCGATACCAAGAAATTGATTTGTTTGAGGATATCTCGACTAAACTCACAACAAGTTTAGATACGCGACAGATTGCCCAACTTGTGCTTCAGGAATTGAGTAAATTAATTGAATCCTCTGCAGGGGTGATTCTGCTCCTCGGTCCAGATGCAACTGCATTTGAAATCATTGCCGAATTTGGAGTGTTTTTTGACCACAGTCAGCCGGAACCGGGTAAGGGGATTATTGGCAACATTGTGCAATCCAACCGAGCAGAACTCATCAATGATATGCAAGCCGATCCTCGGTTAGAAGGGCAAAAAAACGTTAACGCCATGATTTGTGTACCGTTGCGAGCCAAAGAGCGGGTACTGGGAGCGATCGCTATTGGAACCTCCAAAACTGACTCATACAAGGCTGAACACCTGAAACTTGTGAGTATCTTTGCCTCTCAAACTGCGATCGCGATTGACAAAGCTGTACTTTACGAGCATAGCACTCAAGTAGCCATCCAGGCAAAAGCCCAGACACAGAAACTTCAGCAAGCTCTCCATGAATTGCAATTGGCCCAAACCCAGTTAATCCAAAGCGAAAAAATGTCCAGTCTAGGACAACTCATTGCCGGAGTTGCCCACGAAATCAACAACCCGGTTAACTTTATTTATGGCAATTTAAAATATGTTGCCGAATACACCAATGACTTGTTGCACCTGGTGCAAGAGTATCAGAAATTCCTACCTGTTGCTCCTTTAGAGTTGAAATCAGAGCTAGACAAAATCGATCTGGAATTTATCATGGAGGATCTCCCGAAACTGCTGAATTCGATGAACGTGGGCACTGATCGCATTGTGGAAATTGTGCAATCTCTGAAAAACTTCTCCCGCCATGACGAAGCCGAAATCAAAGCCGTCAACATCCACGATGGCATCGACGGAACGCTGATGATTCTTCACCATCGCCTGAAAGCAGATGCTTCTCGTCCGGCAATTGAAATTATAAAAGACTATGGCAAATTTCCCCTAATTGAATGCTACCCCGGACAGTTGAATCAGGTATTTATGAACATCCTGGCAAATGCCATTGATGCTCTAGAGGAGGGAATGGTCAATAAAAAAATATCTCCCCCTACTGCCCAAATCACTATTCGTACTGAAATCCTCGACAACCAGTTTGTAGTGATTCACATTGCCGACAATGGCCCAGGGATGAAAGAGGATGTGATTGGACGCATTTACGATCCCTTCTTCACCACAAAAGAAATTGGCAAGGGAACCGGATTGGGTATGGCAATCAGTTACCAAATTATTGTGAACAGACACCGGGGATTTCTCAAGTGTCGTTCTGCACCAGGTCAAGGGACAGAATTCTGGATTCAGATTCCAACAAATTGTGCATTGGTGGACGCTGCTGAAGAACAGAATAGCACCTCTGCCTCGCTAACTCCCACTGCCGATGCCGACGGCTTCATTCTATCAACAACTCCAATGCTCAAATCGAGGGATTTGCTAATCCGCCATAATCAACTGATTCAGCGACTTTCAGAGCAGAGTCCAAACCTGGGAGCTGCATCACCAGAGCAAATTTACCAGATGTTTCAACGTAACCCAATTTCCTTAAAGCTTTACGCCACTTTGTTGTCGTGGTTCAGTTGTCCTAACCATACCCACATCGACGACTAAGGAAACTTCAATCATGTTTAAGCAACTTGATGAATATAACAGTCAGCTATTTGAACAATGTCCTGTTGGGCTAATACTGTGCCAAACAGATGGGACGCTAATTAACATCAACCCCGCCTATGCTGCCATTTTAGGGCGCACTGTTCCAGAAACCCTGAATCTTAGCTATTGGCAAATTACTCCTGAAAACTATGCCGCCGCTGACCGAGCTACCCTAGAGAACCTAGAACAAACTGGTCGCTACGGCCCCTATGAGAAGAAGTTAATCCATAAAGATGGGCATCTGGTTTCAGTCAGGATATCTGGACTAATAATTGAGAAAGATGGGGAACGACTGATCTGGTCTAATGTGGAGGACATCAGCGACCTTCGACAAGCCCAGCAGGAACGCCAACAGACTGAACAAATCCTGAAACAGAGTGAAGCCCGATACCGCTCTCTAGTAACTGCTACTACACAAATTATCTGGGTATCTACACCAGATGGAATTTGCTTTGAACTGGCAAGCTGGATAGCCTATACAGGTCAAAGTCTAGCGGAAGCTGAGAATGGGGGCTGGATTGATGCCGTTCATCCTGACGATCGCGCCTATACCGGAGAAGTATGGAGTGCTGCTGTGGTAAACCGGAGTATGTATCAAATTGAATACCGAATTCGTAGCAAGGATGGCAACTATCGCTACTTTTTGGTCTGGGGTGCCCCCGTCCTAGAAGAAGACGGCAGTGTTCGAGAATGGATTGGCACCTGCACTGATATTCACGATCGCAAGCTGGCAGAAGCCGAAAAGCAGTATCTCCAACAACGGTATCGCTCTTTAGTAACTGCCACTTCCCAAATGGTCTGGGTGGCTACACCTGAAGGACTGGCGGTGAGCCGTGAAATGCCTACCTGGTTAGCATACACAGGTCAGAGTGCAGCTGAAGTCGAGGGTTTGGGCTGGCTCGATCCGATTCACCCCGATGACCGTACCCACACAGCCCAAGCCTGGAATAATGCTGTGGCGAATCAGAGTCTCTTTCAAACTGAATACCGGATGTGTGGCCAAGATGGCATCTACCGCCATTTTGCTGTGTGCGGTACCCCCGTCTTGGAAGCAGACGGTAGCATCCGCGAATGGATTGGTACCTGCACCAATATTCACGATCGCAAACAGGCAGAAGCCGAAAATCAGCGTCTCATGGATATGTTGAATCATTCCAGCGATGCGATTATTGTCCGCGACATGAGCGAGAAAATTTTGTACTGGAATCAAGGTGCAGAAAGGCTCTATGGCTGGACTCGTGATTTCGTGAAAGGCCAATACATCCACACACTTCTGAAATCAATCTTTCCAAAACCTTTAGAAGAAGTTTTATCAGAGTTTCTCCGACAGGGTACTTGGGAAGGAGAACTGGAACAGATCACACGCGATGGCAGAGCGATCACCGTTCAAAGCGGCTGGACTTTGCAACGAAATTTATCCGGTCAACCCTGCGCTATGCTGGAAATCAATACCGACATCACTGCCCGCAAACAAGCAGAAATCGCTCTGCGGCAACTGAATCAAGAACTGGAAATTAAAGTTGTCGAGCGGACGGCTGCCCTGCAAAATACCCTAGCAGAAGCGCAGGGATTAAATGCCATTTTAGATAACTTAGCAGATGGTTTGTTAGTGGCAGACACCGCAGGAAAGATTACCCACTTCAATCCTGCCTTTTTAGCCATGTATGAATTGACAGCCACCGCCCTCAAAGGTAACTACCAGGAACTGCCGATATCTGGTTTAGGAGGTCTAATTGCACAAACTCAGTCCCATCCCAAAGAAGTATTTTCTGCCGAAGTTGCACTGACGAAAGAACGCATTGGTCAGGCAGTGGCGACCGCCATTTTCAAAAAGACGGCAGAAAAGGAACCTGCTGCCTGCTTCGGTTCGGCGCTGCTGATTCGGGATGTGACGGCAGAAAAGGAAATCGATCAGATGAAGACCGATTTCATCTCAACAGTTTCCCATGAACTGCGGACGCCACTAACTTCTGTTCTCGGTTTTGCATTGATCATTAAAGAAAAGCTGGAAACAGATGTGTTCCCAATGCTTTCTACCGAAGACCGCAAGCTTCAGAAAACGATTAAGCGGGTGGGTGACAATCTCAACATTATTGTGTCGGAAGCAGAACGGCTGACATCTTTAATTAATGATGTCCTGGATATTGCCAAAATGGAAGCAGGTAAGGTGGAATGGCAGATGCAGCCTCTCGATCCCAGCAAATTACTCGATTTGGCAACCAATTCCACCGCCGGGTTATTTGAAACCAATGGCTTGCAGTTGGTCAGTGAGATTGAACCTGGACTGCCTCAGATAGTAGGCGATCGCAATCGTCTGCTGCAAGTTTTGATCAATCTGATTTCCAATGCCGTTAAATTCACTGAATCCGGTTCTGTTACCTGCCGCGTTAAACAAGAGAACGAAGGTGTTTGCATCAGCGTCATCGACACAGGCATTGGCATTACACTTGAAGACCAACCGAAAGTGTTCGAGAAATTCCGCCAAGTTGGCGACACTCTCACCGACAAACCCAAAGGCACAGGGTTAGGACTGCCCATCTGTAAACAAATCGTCGAGAATCACGACGGTAGAATTTGGGTTGAGAGTGAACCAGGTAAGGGTAGCACATTCTCCTTCATTATTCCCACCTACGTCAGCGATCCAAAAACCACTGCTAATCTGAATCTGGATACGCTAGTCAAACAACTCCAAGAACACGTCATCACCCCAAAGCCTGTGCTGAACCAAAACAGCAAAACTATTCTGGTAGTGGATGATGAAGCTAACATTCGGGAGCTGCTTCGTCAACAACTGGAAACCGAAGGTTATAATGTTCGGGAAGCGAAAGACGGCGTGGATGCGATTCATCAAATTAAAACAGCCCGTCCCGACCTGATTCTCTTGGATGTAATGATGCCCCAAATCAACGGCTTTGATGTGGCAGCCGTCCTCAAAAATGATCCCCACACCGCAGACATTCCGATCATCATTCTGTCAATTATTGAAAACAAAGAACGGGGCAACCCCATTGGCATTGATCGCTATCTTACCAAGCCCATTGACCCAGAAAAACTCCTCAACGAAATTGGCTCATTGCTTTCCCAAGGCACTTCTAGTAAAAAGGTATTGGTTGTGGATAAAAATGCCTCAACCTTAAAAACCCTATCGGATGTACTACAAACTCAGGGATACAGCGTGATTGAAGCCTCCGATCCGCAAGAAGGCATCAATAAAGCTCGATCAGCCAAACCTGACATGATCATCATCGATTCTATTTTGTCTCAAGAAGCCGACATGGTGAAAGCCCTACGCTTTGAGAAAGACTTGGAGAATGTATTCTTCATCATCCTGTCCGATCGCTAATCGAATTTTAGATTTTAACTTTTGGATAATGAAATTGTTGGCGGAGCCTAAGAAGAGAAGATTCAAAATCCCAAATTTCAAAAGGTCTGAACGCGAGAGCGTCTCCTTGGCGCACAGCCTCTCGTAGAGAAGAGTTGCCCCCGAATTTAAACGCGAGAATAAATCTATTATCCAAACATCTAAAATTAAATGACAGAGAGCTAATGACTTGATTGCTATGAGTCAATCTAAAATCTAAAATCCCAAATTGTATGACCCAGAAAATTCTGATTGTTGACGATGAACCCAATATCTTGATTTTGATGGAACAAGCTCTAGAAGCATTAGAAGATGAAGGTGTTGAACTCCTAACTGCCAGAAATGGAGAAGAAGCTCTCGAAACTATTAAAACTGAAAAACCAAACCTGGTTTTTCTCGATGTGATGATCCCTAAAATGAATGGTTTGCAAGTCTGTCACATTGTTAAACACGACCTGCAAATGACTGATATCTACATTGTGATATTGACAGCTAAGGGGCAGGAATTTGATAAACAAAAAGGAATTGAGGTTGGTGCAGACTTGTATCTAACTAAACCATTTCGCCCCAAAGAAGTACTTGAAAAATCAAAGCAGGTGTTGGGCTTTTGAGGAAAATTATGAATGATTTTCACCTGCTTTGGCTTCTAGTGTGTCGGAGGCGATCGCAGCTTTTTTTATCAGTTATTTAGTTGACCTAGATTCAGGATTATATGACAAGGGGAGAGCGAGACAAGGCACAATACCGTTCCGTTAAGGAATTTCTTGGTTGAGGCAGACAGTTAGCGAAGAGAAGCTGTTCTTGAGAGAAGAATTACTGAACAAAAACCCTCTTTCCTTAAAAGCCTCCCCTACCTCCCCTACCTCCCCTGCTTGTTCAATCAGAAGTAATTCTGGGAAACCTTAATTTGTGAGAGCGAGAGGCTTTTGCCAGAAGGAACTAGAATTAGGAAACACCTAGCTGGGTTCTTCTGACTTTTGAAATTAGGAGTGCATGTGTGCCAAAATCCCCTAAATATTTGCTGATTGGATCAACCGAGACTTACAGCGGTAAATCTGCAACTGTTCTGGGTTAGTCTCATCAGCTACAGCAAAAAGGACTGGATATTACCTACGGTAAACCGCTTGGTACGTGTTTTAATTCGTCTAGTGGAACCGTAATTGAGGAAGATGTCCAATTCATCGCTCTTAGCCTCAATTTGCCGGAAAACCGTGTTGCACCTACAATGCTGGCTTTGGATGAACTCAATGTGCAAAAGCGCTTGCGAGGGGAAGACAAAACCGATTATCAGCAGTCCTTAATACAGCAATATTTGCATAAATCCCAAGGAGATTTGGTGTTACTGGAGGGGCCTGGTGATTTTTCCGAAGGCAATTTGTTCGACTTGTCTTTGCTGCAAATGGCTGAAGTATTGGATGCTGGTGTGCTGTTAGTAAGCCGCTATAAATCGTTGGTTTCGGTTGAGGCGCTATTGGCTGCTAAAGGGCGTGTAGGCGATCGCTTGATTGGAGTTGTGATCAATGATATCCCTGTCACCCAACTAGAAGCCGTTGACACTCTCTTGCGCCCATTTTTGGAACAGCAGGGGATTCCGGTGCTAGCAATGCTGCCAAATAGCGCTTTGCTCCGCAGCGTCAGTGTTGGCGAACTGGTCAAACAGTTAAAGGCTGATGTTCTCTGTCGCAACGATCGCCTAGATTTGTTGGTGGAAAGTCTGGCAATTGGAGCGATGAATGTCAATTCTGCTGTGAAGTATTTCCGCAAACGCCGGAATATGGCAGTGGTAACAGGAGGCGATCGCGTGGAAATTCAGCAAGCTGCTTTGGAAACTTCTACCCAATGTTTAATTCTCACCGGGCAACTACCACCGCCGCCGTTCATTCTCAGTCGCGCTGAAGAACTAGAAATCCCCATTTTATCTGTTGACTTAGACACCCTCACTACTGTAGAAATTGTTGACCGCACTTTTGGACAAGTCCGCCTCCACGAGCCGATAAAGGTTCAGTGCATTCGCCAGTTAATGTCTGAGCATTTTGACATTGACCGCCTGTTATCTAAACTCGGTTTAACTCCCGCAGCGGCATTGTCTTAGATTCAATTCATCAACTCAAACAATTAAGAGCATCAATGCTCAGTTATCAGTTAGGAGGCTCTATTACTGCTGAGGATACAGATTCGCCGTCGCTTGAGAGGTGACGGCGTGCTGTCTCCCTTTGCCCCATACCTCTCCTGAATGGCACTAATTATGAAACATAAAAGCTTGCTAGGTGTAACCAAGTAATGCAGTTACTGAACCGAAAAATTGAAAAACTGTAGCAATGTTTAACTCAAGTTTTCCTCGCACCTACACGCTGTTTGGTAAAATATCTGGGTCGTTTAATTCGGATTATCTCCATCTTTGAGCCAATCAACAGACCTTATTAACCTCGATACATTAGCGCAAGAACTGGCGACAATCCAGCAAACGGGTTCTAAAAGAATCGCCTTGCTGGGTTCTCGGCATGTCCCGATTACGCATCAGAATCTTATTGAAATGATGACTTATGCCCTAGTTTTATCGGGTAATCGAATCATTACTTCTGGTGCTACAGGTACGAATTCAGCCGCCATCAAGGGAGCAACGCGGGCTGATGCAAATTTGTTAACGGTGATTCTCCCCCAAAGCCTGGAACGCCAGCCTTTAGAGTCGCGCCAGCAACTAGAACAGGTAATGCATTTAGTGGAAAATCCCAGTAATGATAATCTGTCCCTTGCTGAAGCTAGTTACCTATGTAACAAGGAAATTGTCTCTCGTTGCCAGCAACTGATCTGCTTTGCGTTTCACGACAGTCGCACCCTGTTGCAAACTTGTCAAGATGCAGAAGAACAAAGAAAAGTGGTGACCCTGTTCTACTTTGATTAGTCATTTGTCATTTGTCTTTTGTCATTTGTCTTTTCTATTTGACTAATGACTATTGACCGATGACTAATGACTCATAACCAATGCTTAATAAATAATGACTATTTTTTTGTACTCGATCGCTGGTGCTGCCGTTCTAATTTATCTGCCATTTTTGGTGGTAGCTTATGCCCGTGTGCGTATTGGCAAGGAAATGTTTTCTACTCCTCGCGCGATGGTTGATAAATTGCCGCCTTATGCCCAACGAGCTACTTGGGCACATCAGAACACCTTTGAAGCGTTTATGGTGTTTGCGGCAGCGGCATTGATGGCTTATGTAACTGGTGTAAATTCTTCTATAGCACAAGTGGCTGCGATCGCCTTTGTGGTAGCGCGTTTTCTCTACTCAATTTTTTATATTTTGAATATACCCCTTTTGCGATCGCTGATGTTTGCCATTGGTATTCTTGGCTCTGCCACTCTCATCTTTTTGAGTATCATCCAAGCTACTAGTTAAATGGGGAATGGGTAATGGGGAGTGGGAAAAAGTTTCCCAATACCCAATCTAAAATCGTTCGACTGAGCATCTCGACTTCGCTCGATGGAACCGAAGCCGAAGTCCAAAATCTAAAATCTAAAATGTTTTATGGCTTCTACATTTTCCTTTGACATTGTGAGCGACTTTGACCGACAAGAGTTGGTTAACGCTGTCGATCAAGTTATCCGAGACATTAAAGGTCGTTACGACCTCAAAGACACTGAAACTACTGTCGAGTTAGTCGAAGAAAGCATTAACGTTAGTACTGACAGCGACTTTACCTTAGATTCTGTACACGACATTCTGCGGGAAAAAGCCGCCAAGCGTAACCTCTCCCAAAAAATCTTTGATTTTGGCAAAGTTGAATCAGCCAGTGGTAATCGCGTGCGTCAAGAAATCAAACTCAAAAAAGGCATTAGTCAGGAAATTGCCAAACAAATTTCCAAGTTGATTCGGGACGAATTCAAAAAGGTACAAGCTTCAATTCAAGGAGATGCTGTGCGGGTTTCTGCCAAATCTAAAGATGACTTACAAGTAGTCATGCAGCGCCTGAAACAAGAAGACTACCCGGTGGCTTTGCAATTTACAAACTATCGGTAATTCGTAGTTAAAAATTCAATTACGAATTACGAATTACGTTAGAGCAGCGTAAAGCCTTCTCTACGAGAGGCTGCGCCAACGGCATGGCTTCTCTACGAGACGCTGCGCGAACGCTTAGAGCGACGCAGGAGCGTCATTACGAATTATTTTAACAAACTTTGGGGGTTTAAGTCCCCTGCCTCTATAGGCAGCAAGTTTTGTGTCGGGGTTAAATCCCCGTTACAAAACGTAATTGCGAATTGCGTTAGCGCAGCGGTAGCGAGTCATCGAGCGTCATTGCGAATTGCGAATTATTTTAAGCCTGTCCGCCAATACTTTTTTGAAATGCTGGACGCTCAGATAACTGCTTGATATAGTTCAATACCTCTGGGTAGGAACTGAGGTCTAGCTTCAGCATGATGGGAATGTAACTCAAAATAGATCCCACTGCCACATCAGCAACAGTGAACTCATCGCCAAGCAAAAAAGCTTGCTTACTGAAAATTTCATTTAACGGAGTTAACAAGCGCGGCATTTCCCGCTCCCGACTTGCTTCTACAAAAATTCCTGGCCCAAGGGTAGCATTGGCAAACAAAACCCATTGGTAAAATACAGCACGTTCTTCTGGTGAAAGTGAAGTTTTACTGTACTTATCGGCAAGATACAGCAAAATTGCTCCAGATTCCCAAAGTTTAAAATCCCCATCAACAATTGCTGGAACTTTACCAGCTGGGTTAATTGCCAAATATGCAGGCTGGAGATGTTCACCGGCCTGCATATCAAGCTTGATGAATTCGTAGGGAATTCCTAATTCCTCTAAATACCAGTGAACAATTGAGGCTCGACTACGAGCGCCACCATAAAGTTTGAGCATAATTACTTAAAGAACTTTGTGAGTGTGAGAATGTTGTTTAACGTTGTCTTCTTTTGTTACAACTCTAGCGGCATTTAGCACCCGTTTGCGCTCAATGGAATACTTAAATTCACTGTAGTTTGTACCTAAAGGAATTAAAGATTTTGCAGATTCACGACGCTTGTAGGTACGAGCTGCTGCAAATGCCCGTGGTACAAATTCTTCTCCAAACTGAGCCGACTCTGGGAAGCCATCTGGCAACAGTTGTGAATCGCCATCCAGCAAAGATCCCAAAGTTGTTGCATGAGCCAGCTTATAGGAGGTAGGAATGCCCTTTAAGAGCGCTTCCAAAGCCGCAGAGGGAATCGGTTCTATAACTTCGATTTGATAAACTTCTCCATCTTCTTTGACGAAGCAGGTTGCCAAGCCGATAACAATGTAATCATCGGTTGCTAAATCAGGGGCATTGGGATAGTAAATTGCGGTTGTCATCGGAAAATTTCTCAAAATTTAAAAATTGGATTTAGGGAATGGGGCATGGGGCATTAGGTATTAATTACTCTCCCTTTGCTTATCCTGCTTCCTCATCCCCTCTTTAACGAACGGCTTGTTGGCATTCTACCAATTTGCTGCTCTCACTACTTGACTAGTCTTTGAGATTAACGTCTGCTATTTCTGGAATTTGCCTTCAGGATCAAGTATCTATAAATAGGTTTGAGGAGCAATTGCTTATTTAAGGGGTAGATTTCTACTGGTGTGAGTAGTTTAAATCTCAGTCTTAAGATGGCTTTAAAGTAACCATAAATACCTTGACAATAGACACAGTAGTAAAACCACCAGAGTTAAAAAACTAGACTTTTATTTAACAAAGCAGGGATTTCAAGCAGGGAAAGATGAATATTCACTCATTTTTAGCTGACGATGACCAGCAAAGTAACCAATACAAGTATGTTCTAAATACTACAAACAAACTTCAAGAGCAGAGGAAAAGCGATCGCAGCGAATCTATTTTTGGGGATAGCGACTTGCGCTCTTGTGCTTTGAGATTGGCTCAACAAGGAGATTATACTGAGGCGATCGCACTTTTAACCCAACTAATCTACCGCCATCCCGACAATGCCGTTGATTACAACAACCGGGGGCTAATTTATTTCCAAGGTGGTGAAAGGCAAAAAGCGTTTTTCGACTATAATACCGCCCTCAACCTTAATCCCTATTTAGCTAGTGCTTATAATAACCGGGCAAATTACTACGCAGCTTGTGGAGAATTAGCAGCAGCACTTGCCGACTACGATCAAGCGATTGATTTCAATCCTCGCCATGTCCGGGCACGGATTAACCGAGGCATTACCTGGCGTGATTTGGGGCAATACGAGGAGTCAATTGAGAATTTTGAGGTAGCACTGCTTTTCGGTCAACTAGAAGGTCATATCTGGGCTGAACGCGGCAGAACTTACCATCTTTGGGGCGACTGGAATTGTGCGATCGCTGATTATCGTCGCGCCCTCACTCAACTGCCTTCTATCGACAACAGTAAGGATATTACTGGCTATCGCTTGCGTTTACAACTCGAAAATTGGCTAAACGAACTGTTATATGAATCAGCGTCCTAATTGGTAGATTAGTTCTTCTGGGGGATTCAAAATTCAAAATAAATTATTAAACTTTGAATGAGATTTTAGTGACCCTGTATCGCTAATGACTAATAGATGATAGCTACATAGCTATTCAAAAATTAGCTATTAACCATTATTTATTAGCAATAATATAAATTAACACCTGGCTTATACGTAGCCTGAATCACAAGAAACTTAAATAATCCCAAATTCGCCATTTGTCTTAGGGTGATGACTCTGTTTGTTCATCTTCTCGGCGATCGGGATTCATCAACACGACCCGACGCTGATTAGGATCAAATCGGTATCCTTGTTGTTGCATAATACTTTTGGTTTGCTGAGGATCAAAGTTTCGGCTAAATTCCACCTGCAAACCATTGACATGTCCTTCCATCAGCTTGACTTCAGTACTAATTTCGCGCAACTTTTCTTGCTGTGACCAATGATAAGGCAAAAGTTGTGATAAGGCAGATACTGCAACGGCTGTAATCACCAGATTAACTGCTATTTTGGCTGTGCTTTCCAGAGCCATCACCTGGTAAGAACGTTGGCGAAGATGCCGCTTTGGTCGAGGAATGACCCGGCGTTTTTGTATAGGTTGTAACGGTGGTCTGGAGGGTTGAATCGCGTTCATGATGCTAAAAAATAACCTCGCTGAGTGAAGGGAAGCACTGTAAAAGCTCTCTGGCGCTAATTACTGCTGATTTAGCTGTCATATTACTTCATTTTTTTGAAATAGCTACAAGTGTTGTACCAGTTAAAAAATAACCTGGCTTACGTAAGTGCAAGGTTTCTAGCTACTTATGGTATAAAACCACAACTTTCTGGAAATTGCACCCCGTACTGCCAGGATTATTAGCTTTTTAACTGTGTCACATCGGAGCGTTATTTGTAAAGTTCTGTGGCTAATCGCCAAGCTAGAACTCCTGGGATCAGCGCCACAACTAGAGCGATGTAGACTTGAGTATCTGAGATGGAAGATATCTGAGCGATGTACAGAGTATCTAAGATAGGCATGGCTGAAAACCTCCTAACCTGAATAGATTTTGAACAGTTCGTTTACTACTTTTCCTTGTTTTGCCAAGATTGGGGAATATCTTGTTACAAGATGCAACAAAAGCAGTTATTAATCAGTAGTCCTTAGTGATTCTTTATTAAAAAAATTCATAAAACTATGGATTTGTATTTGGGTATCGACTTTGGCACCTCTGGCGCACGCGGTATGGTGGTTGACGAGGAAGCTAGCATCCAGGCACAGGTGCGATATCCCTTCCAGGACTCACCAGCCGCCGTTACGCCCCAAATTTGGCAGGAGGCTTTGTTTATGCTGGTGGAACAAATACCTGATCAATTGCGGCGAGAAATTAAAGCGATCGCAATTAATGGGACTTCTTCCACCGTCTTGCTGGTCGATGCTGCTGGCAACCCAACAGATGCACCACTGCTGTATAACGATGCGCGGGGATCATTGGTGCTAGAGCATTTGAGGAGTATTGCACCTCCCAATCATACCGTGTTGAGTGCCACCTCCAGCCTGGCTAAACTTTTGTGGATGAGGCAATTACCTTCTTTTAGTGAAGCGAGATATTTCCTGCATCAAGCAGATTGGCTGGCGTTTCTCCTGCATGGACAGTTGGGTATTAGCGATTACCATAATGCTTTAAAGCTGGGTTATGACGTAGAAGAGTTGAAATACCCAGAATGGCAAGAATTGTTGCAAATACCGATTCAGCTACCCAAAGTTTTACCTCCTGGGACTCCGATTGCCGAATTGCGTCCTGAAATTGCGGATAAGTTGGGTTTCCGCCGTGATTGTCTGGTGTGTGCAGGTACAACTGATAGTATTGCGGCTTTTCTCGCCAGTGGGGCAAAATTACCTGGTGAAGCCGTGACTTCTCTTGGTTCAACATTGGTACTAAAGTTGTTAAGTCGTACCCGTGTAGAAGATGCCAGATATGGAATTTACAGCCATCGTTTGGGGGATTTGTGGCTGACTGGTGGTGCTTCTAATACTGGGGGTGCAGTACTCAAGCAATTTTTCACAAATGCTGAATTAGAAAGCTTTAGTCGGGAGATTGATGGATCAAAAGCCAGCGAGTTAGATTATTATCCGTTGTTGAAGGTAGGCGATCGCTTTCCGATTAATGATCCCAATCTATCCCCACGCTTGGAACCACGCCCAGATAATCCAGGGGAATTTTTGCATGGGTTGTTAGAGGGCATTGCCCGCATAGAAGCGCGAGGGTATGAATTATTACAAAAAATGGGCGCAGACAAGTTAATCCGTGTTTATACTGCTGGCGGTGGCGCGGCGAATGACACCTGGACTGCAATTAGGGCGCGTCATTTGCAGGTTCCTGTAGTAGCGTCAGTGTACACAGAAGCAGCTTACGGCACAGCGCTGTTGGCAATGGGGTATGGAAGAAGGTGTCAATAAGAGTAATTGGGTAACTATATTTTCGTAGATATCTTCTAAATCAGTATCTATCCCAGTGACAATCGACATATCTCGGCCCATACTGGGATGATTAGATACCGGACTATAGATTCCAGGTTCATGATCTGGGCAGCTATTCGGGGATGGGTGCTTCGCAGCAAGCGAATGTCATCTGTCCCCTTTACTAATTATCGGAAAACTTAAACTTTTGAAAAAAAAGTGGGATAAGTGCGAGAATCGAGAAGATGTTGTCAAAAAGCAGTTGACAAGCGTTTGATGAGCTGTTATTCTTAATAACACTAAATGTGAATAATTCCCAGGAGGAAAATCACATGCGAAACAATAGTAAGCAAACTGTGGCGACGAAAAACACATCCACCGACAACACTCCCGAAACCAGGTACATGGAATTGTCAGATGAGGATGCGATCCGGGTTGTGGGTGCAGCGGCGAGGAGACCGGGGGCACCATTGAGTGTGCCCAAATGGGTGCCTCCTGTGCAGGATGGTTGTGGGTATTGTGTGCCGCCGGAACCGCCGCTATTTGCTGTGCCGCCGGAACGTAGTTTTGAGTTTTGAGTTTTTTTAGTTTTTTGTTGTTTTAGCAGCCAGCGGGGACGGCGCTGTTTCGCGATCTTAGAGAATCATACCTCATTCATGCAAATTGCGTCAAACGCTCTATTAGCTAGAACAAACTTCTTTAAAACTGCTGCCACTTGTGGGCATTCCGATACCTGGCACTGCTCGACGAAAAGTGTCAGTTGACCAGGTGAGCATTTGTGCTTACCCTTATTCCGGCTAATTTTATGGCCAGCCAGCAACTTACTTCCCCAGCAAGAAAGTTTGGCTGGTTTTGCTTTTGGTTTATACCTTTGACAAAACCCCCGATATTTTTTGGCACATTCATCTAATGTTTTACCCAGTTCTAGAAAAGCCGGATGCCATTGAGTCAATCCATCAACAGTTAATTGGTCATAAGTGCCATAGTTACTGAAATCGTAGAAAAAACTGCGTCGCATTTGAGCAGCTTTGGGATTGCCATGAATGTAGCGTAGAGTATTTAATGCTCGCTTAGTATCCGTGGGTGGAAACCCACAGCTATAATATCTCGCCTCCCAAAAGTGCCCTGTGCGATTGAGCATCCGGTTGAAGCACATGGCTGTGTACCAATTGAGAAAATGCATGATTTTAGGCAAATCTTCTGGGGTGGCTGGTTCTATGAGATAGTGGACGTGGTTCGACATGATGCACAATGCATAAAGTTTGAAGCCATATTTGTCCAAACCTTTTTTAATTGCATATAAGAAGACTTCCCGGCATTCTCGCCGCGCCAAGTTAAATTCGCGGTTGTTGCAGCGCGTAGTAATGTGGTAAGAAAATCCTGCTGACAAATTTCTTTTCTGGCTGGTCATTTTTGTTATTTCTAAGTTCTTTTACATCTCGACAATGATATATAGCCAGGACTTATACCATTTCTTTGTGAGGCTGCGCCAAACCCTTTTAACTTCTTTCTTTGTGTCCAACTCTTGGAGACGCTGCGCGAATGCGGTTCGTTTCTCTTTCTTTTTTCTTGTACTTAAATATGGTTTAGCGCATCTTCATACAGAATTGGTATTACGCAAAATCATGATAGAAACGAACCGCAAAGGACGCATTCGCGCAGCGTCTCGTTAGAGAAGGACACAAAGGAATAAGAGTTTCAGAGAGTTCTTGCGTAAGTCCTAATAGCGCTTCTGGGTTGAGTCCAATACAGACCTAACCCCCAGCCCCTTCCCTGCAAGGGAAGGGAAGTAAGATTCAAAGCCTCTCTCCTTTTAGGAGAGAGGTTTGGAGAGAGGTCAAAGTGTATTGCATCCATAGACGATTTGTGGGTTGAAAGTAACCGGATGCTGGAAAAATTTCGGGTATTTTGTAGATGCGGATGAATGCCTGACGGCAGTAGGCTGCTTTAATGACAGCAAGCGTAACACGGAGACAAAAAAGTGCAAATCACTAAGCGCAACGTTGAGTTAAGAGTAGATGGCAACTTAATGCGTGTTTATGTTGCGGCTCCCAAAGCAGCAGGAAAATACCCTGGTATTGTGTTCTACAGTGATATTTATCAGTTAGGTGATGCAATGATTCGTCTAGCTAACTACTTAGCAGGATACGGCTATGTAGTAGCAGCGCCAGAAATTTTTCACCGAATTGAGCCAGTTGGTTTAGTAATTGAGCCAGACGATCTGGGAAGGATGCGGGGAAATGAGGATGCTCGTCGAACCTCGGTAGCTGATTATGATGCCGATTGCCTTGCTGTGATTGAATTTCTGAAAACAGAGAGTGCGGTTTCTCCAACTCAAATAGGCACTCTCGGCTTTTGTATTGGTGGACATTTAGCTTTCCGCGCCGCATTTCAAAGCGAAACTCGGGCTTGTGTCTGCTGTTACCCGACTGGGATTCCCAGTGGCAAACTGGGTAAAGAGGTAGCCGATACAATCGAGCGGGTAAGTGAAATCAAAGGTGAGATGCTAATGGTGTTCGGTACTCTTGACCCTCATATACCAGATAGCGATCGCCAAACCATAATCAAAGCAATGGAGAATGCTAACATACCTCACCAAGTTTTCTTGTATGAAGCAGAACATACATTCATGCGCGACGACGGTTATCGTTATGATTCTAGTGCTACTACCTCTGCTTGGTCTGAAATAGTAACTTTCTTGGGGCACATATTTGCAGACTGAAAACTCTTATTATTACTTTCTTCGCTTGAAAGTTATAGGACTTACGTAAAATATCTCTTAAACTCTCATAGGTTTGGGAACGAACCGCCTTCGCGCTTCGCGTCTCGGATACCGGATACCGTTGGCGAATTCCCTAAGCAGCTAAACTGAACCGATTAGTTCAGCAATG
>JAHCSU010000324.1 GCA_023522315.1 Nostoc sp. CCCryo 231-06 | reverse complement strand
CATTAGAGAGGTAAACTTGTGCTGTGAGAATATCGTCAACCGCGTATGCACCTTTCTCTTGACGAATAAAGTCATCTCTACCGTCGCCATTGAAATCAAAAGGCATTGATTTTTATCCTTTTTATTTGCTAGCAGATTATTTGCATTATAACGGCTGGTTATTTTTCTATTAATTTCTCTACAAGCAAATAAATAAAACGTAAAGATTGGCGCACTACTTAAAATAGAATCTTTCAGGCAATTTCGACTATTAACTAAAACATTTATGTCCCAAGAATATTTCCAACTTACAGGCGATCGCCTACATTATCCAACCTCTAAGCCACGGCCGCGCAGGGTTAACAACATTGGGTATCAAAAGCCTGCGTGCAGTGAGTTTTACAGGTATTTAGACCAGACTTTCTTCCTTTTTTCTTCCCTATAGTGAATATCAAGTTTGACAACTTGTCTTTTGACAGCGATCGCAACTTCACTTACAGTGCCCCACTAGAGAAGTGCTGAGTACTAAGTAAAGAAGAAAAGAATTTTTTATTAGTTCTTCAAAATCTTTATTCTGACACTCAGAACTCATGACTCAGAACTCAGGGCTTTTTTTATGGTAGATTTGTTGCTGATCGCGATCGTGGGTTTCTTGGGGAGTTTTGGGCATTGCTTTGGGATGTGTGGCCCCCTAACCGTGGCGTTTTCTCTGTCTCATCAGCCAAAACAGACATCACCTTTAGAAAAGTCTCACACTTGGCAACAGCAATTAAAATTTCATATCCTGCTAAACATCGGGCGGATGTTGAGCTATGCTCTAGTCGGTGCTGGCATTGGGGCGCTAGGTTCGGTATTACTGCAAGGTGGACAGCTAGCGGGTGTTGGCAGCGACTTGAGGCGCTGGATGGCAATTCTAACTGGTGTAATGCTGATCTGGTTTGGCTTAGGACAAGTAAAACCCGATTTACTGCCGCGCATTCCCGTGTTACACCCCTTGCTACAAGGTAGTTTACACGATCGCCTCAGCACAGGAATGTTTAAGCTTTCCTTAAAAACCAAATGGTGGACGCCAATGCTTTTGGGGATGACTTGGGGTTTAATGCCCTGTGGTTTCCTGTATGCTGCCCAAATTAAAGCCGCTGAAACTGGCAATTTATGGATGGGTGGGGCAACTATGCTAGCTTTTGGCTTGGGAACGCTGCCCACTATGCTAGGTGTAGGCGTTTCCACCTCTTTAGTAAGTAAAGACAGGCGCAGTCAATTATTTCGATTAGGTGGTTGGGTTACACTCATCATTGGCGCTATCACCTTGTTGCGGACTGGTGACACAATGGTAGATTACACCGGACATGCCGCCTTAATCTGCTTAATCTTGGCTTTAATTGCGCGTCCTATTAGTGGCTTGTGGGCATCACCACTGCGTTACCGGCGGGGCTTGGGGGTGGGATCTTTTGTGCTTTCTGTGGTTCACACCACTCACATGATAGAACACTCATTGCAATGGAATTTTGCTGCCTTTTCTTTCATGCCGCCAGAATTTCAGTGGGGTATGGCTGCGGGTGCTGTAGCATTGGTATTAATGTCCCCCGCCGCTTTTACGAGTTGGGAATCGTTGCAGAAATCTTTGGGCAAGCGTTGGCGACAGATTCATCTATTGGGTGTACCAGCCTTGCTCTTGAGTGCCATTCATACTGTCTTGATTGGTTCCCATTACCTGGGTTCCTTGCAATCAAATTGGGGAAATAAATTAGCGGTAGTACTGATGGGAATTGTTACCCTCTGTGTCTTGCTAGTACGTTCGCGCTTTTTTTGGTCAAAGTTAGCCGTAGAAAAGTTTTATGTCCCCCCAACAAAATCGCGGTAAATCATCCTTATTTTCTGGCTCTATCCCAACTAGTCAAAAACAGAGGCTTTACCCGCTCAAAGGCATTTCCTGGAATCAAGGAACAATAAAATATTTATTATTCCTGAGTTGCTTAGTTATATCAATAACTAATATTTACCCGGCGTCTGCTCATAAAGTAGAAGTAGCTGGAGATGTCGGTGGCACCCTTCACATTGAACCAAATGATAATCCCCGTGCTGGAGAACCAAGCCAAGCCTGGTTTGCACTTACCCGCAGAGGTGGAAGGGTGATTCCCCTGTCACAGTGTAATTGTCAGTTGGCTGTTTATGCCCAACCTTATGCTGCCGGAGAGCCACCCCTGTTAGAACCACAGTTAGAACCTGTGGCAGCTGAACGCTATCAAGGCATCCCAGGTGCGGAAGTTGTCTTTCCCAAGCCAGGTATTTATCAGTTGCAACTAAATGGTAAACCTGTTTCTGGGGCAAGATTCAAACCCTTTGAGTTCAAATTTGAAGTTACTGTGGCAGGTGGTTCTACACAGAATACACGAAATCTGCAAAATGTCAATGGTGATTTAGTAGAGGATGAATCTCAGAAATTACCACTTTGGGCGATCGCACTTCCAATCCTCGGATTTATCGGCATCTTGGTTGTCGTTCTGCGAAGTATGAGAGGGGGTGGGGAGTAGTTAGGAGTTAGGAGTGAGGAGTTGAGAGTTATGAATTCAAGACTTAACAATTTTAGATTTTGGATTTTGGATTTTGGATTGAAGGAAAAATCTAAAATTTACAGACGCGATTAATCGCGTCTCTACTCCTAACTTTTATTTATGTCGCTTTTGATGCCACTGCCACGCATGAGCAACAATATCTTTGATAGATGGATACTGAGGTTGCCAGCCTAAGATTGTCCTGGCTTTCTCGCTGGCGCCAATCAGAATTGGGGGATCACCAGGACGGCGATCGCGTTCTTGTACTGGTATGGAAATTCCTGTCACCTGTTCGGTAGCTGCAATTACTTCTCTGACAGAGAAACCGCTACCATTGCCCAAATTGAAAACTTCGCTATCGCTACCTTTTAATAAATATTCCAATCCCAAAATATGGGCATCTGCTAAGTCGTTAACATGAATATAATCACGAATACAAGTACCATCAGGCGTAGGGTAATCGGTGCCAAAAATTGAGATGGATTCTCGTTTGCCTAAAGCTGTCATCAGCACCAAGGGAATCAAATGGGTTTCTGGGTTGTGATCTTCGCCAAGCAAGCCACTCGGATTAGCACCAGCAGCATTAAAATAGCGGAAACGCACTGATTTAAAACCGTAAGCAACATCAAAATCAGAGAGAATCCGCTCAACCATAAGCTTTGTAGCGCCATAAGGATTAATCGGATTTTGGGGATGGTTTTCTGGAATGGGTACAAATTCCGGTACACCGTAGGTGGCACAGGTAGAAGAAAAGACAAATTTCTTCACAGATGCCGTCAGCATCGCTTCTAACAGAGTCAAAGTCCCAACAACGTTATTGCGGTAATATTTAGCCGGGTCAGTTACCGATTCTCCGACGTAGGCATAAGCAGAAAAGTGCATCACAGCAGCAATATCGCGGGTTTTAAATAGGTGATCTAGCAAGGCGCGATCGCCTGTATCCCCTACTATGAGTTCTACCTGTAAAACCTTTTCTACCAGGTCACGATGCCCATAGACCAGATTATCAAGGATGACAACGTTATAACCCGCCTGCTTCAAAGCAAGCACCGTATGAGAACCAATATATCCAGCTCCCCCCGTTACCAAAATGGTAGGCTTTCCAGGCGACATAGTTTTTCCTTTTGAGTGGATTACTCAATTAATTTAGTTTACCGGTACTATATTACTCTTCTGGAAAATTATAAATAATAGACGCAGTGTCAAAATTTTGAACTAAAATCACTACGACGGTAGTCTTTGGGTGTGAGGTTTGAGGTATTTTAAGTCAAACAGTGCGATTACAATTTGGCAATAAAATAAATTCATTTCCCGAAACCTCTAGGTTGACCCTTACGGGTGACGCTCCTAGCGTCGCTAAAGCTAAGAAGTCGCTAGTTGTTTTATGCAGGGAAACCATGCACGACAGTTCCTCTTGGGGAGCCACTTCTTCTCTAAACAAGAGAAGTGGCGTGGAAATCCCAAGCAAGGCGGACTGTCCTATCACCACATTGGCTCACTGCACCAGAAAATTTGAGAGTTAATC
Organism: Nostoc sp. CCCryo 231-06; assembly: GCA_023522315.1. Taxonomy (GTDB): domain Bacteria; phylum Cyanobacteriota; class Cyanobacteriia; order Cyanobacteriales; family Nostocaceae; genus Nostoc. The sequence continues at coordinate 13,913 of JAHCSU010000324.1, read as the reverse complement.
TATGTTTCTATTGTTAAGTCGAGTACTGCTGTGGCTGCTGATTGGCACTATCGTATATTCTCTGTTCCAGCGATTTTATCCCTCTGGAACTTTTGTAGGGCGATTGATCTTAGCCGTTATCTTTGTAATCATAGTCCTATCATTTGTTAACCCCAATGAGCCAGCTGTGGCATCGTTGTCGAGGATGCTGTCTTTTCCACTCAAGCCTCTAGGAGCCTCTGTTTTACTGATGATTTTTGCAGCTCAGAGAATCAAAGGAGGCGGGATAGAGAAACCAGGAGGATACTTGATCGGTTGGGCACTGACGATTTTGCTGTTAGCAAGTACACCAGCAGTCGCTTATTTACTTTATCGGGCACCTCTAGCAATGACAGGTGAAACCTACGTAGCAACTGCTACACCAACATCTGGGACACTGGTGGCATTAGGGCAACCAACCACCACAGCGAACATCTCAGATGTGACGGGCGATCGCATTCTTTCTTATAATTTGAGAGTGCCTCCCTACCTATTACAAGGAAATCCTCAAGATATTAGCAGACGCGGTTTACGACTTGAAGACTTTGTACCAAATTCGGAAACGTTGCAATTGACAACAAGAACTTGGGAAAGTTATCTTGCTGAAGTTTACAGGTTCATGCGTGTTCAACGGTAAGAAAGAAAAACTAAAAAGGTCACAATGCCACGCCCTAGTACCGCGTTTCCCACAAGGTAGCGGTACTAGTAGCTCGATTAATTAAGGCTGTGATTGCCGTCATAGCACCAAAAGTTTGAGTAGACGTCATTGCTTTCAGGGAAAGGGGACGGCAATAACTATCCAGTTGAAAGAGGTAAAAAAAGCTTAATTTACAAGCGATATTCCTTCTAAATAGCTGTCTTATTGGACTAGCAGTTAATCTAGGATAATAAAGTTGCAAAATTGCTTGAATGGCAAAATCTCGACGAATCGCTAAACTCAGTGCTTATCTACGTCCCCATTGGCGGGAGGCGTCTTTAGGCATTCTCGCTTTGTTTTCTGTCAATGCACTGCGCGTTTATATCACTTTGTTGATTCGTGCTGGTGTTGATAAACTCTCAACAACCTTCATCTTGAACCAAATACTACATGACGTAGTAATCATTGTCTTGCTCAGTTCGGCGATGTGGCTAATGCGGATGGCATCACGAATTTGGCTATTTGGGGTGGGGCGTCAGGTGGAATTTGACCTGAAACAACGGATTTTTGAACACTTACTCAAGCTGGAACCGGCTTATTTTGCCAGTAATAGTGCTGGCGATTTGATTAATCGGGCTACCAGTGATGTGGACAATATCAAGCGGTTGTTGGGTTTTGCAGTCTTGAGTTTGGCAAATATCGTGTTTGCCTATGCCCTGACAGTGCCAGTAATGCTGGCGATTAGTGTGGATCTCACACTAGCTTCTTTGGCAGTGTACCCTTTTATGCTCTTGTTAGTGAGTCTGTTTAGCAATCGCTTACGCAAACAACAAGCAGCAGTCCAAGAGCAACTCTCTGACATCAGCGAACTCATCCAAGAGGATATCAGTGGCATTGCCTTAATTAAAATCTATGCCCAAGAAGCAAACGAGCGTCGAGCCTTCGCCAAGAAAAATCAGCAGCTATTGACTGCTAACCTGGAACTGGCAAAAATCCGAAATACACTATTTCCGCTCATTGGCGGGTTAGCTAATATCAGTTCACTGGTAATCATCTGGCTAGGGGCGGCGCGAATGTCTTCTGGAACCCTTCAGGTTGGCGACTTTTTAGCACTGTTAATTTATGTAGAGGGTCTAGTTTTCCCCACAGCCCTTTTAGGATTCACAATTACTGTCTACCAACGAGGTGAAGTTAGTATCGATAGGCTTGAATCTATTCTCTCTGTCACACCGAAAATTCAAGATACAGCCGATGCGATACATCTACCAGTGGCTGAACTTAAAGGGGAAGTGATAGCTAAAAATCTCACCTATAGTTACCCTGGTTCCACTACTCCAGCGCTAGAAAATGTTAACTTTACCATTGCTCCGGGAGAAACCGTAGCCATTGTTGGGGCAATTGGTTCGGGAAAATCCACTTTGGCTAATGCTTTGCCCCGCTTGTTGGATATTGAATCAGGACAATTGTTTTTAGATGGGGTGGATATTACTAAGATAGCGTTGGCAGATTTACGAGGTGCGATCGCCTACGTTCCTCAAGATAGTTTTCTATTTAGCACTACAATCAAAAATAATATCCGCTACGGCGATCCAATTAGCGAACAAGAGGAGATAGAATCTGTCGCTCAACTTGCCCAAATTGAATCAGAAATTAACAATTTTCCCCAGCAATATGAAACTATTGTTGGTGAACGCGGTATTACTCTTTCTGGCGGCCAACGACAACGGACTGCCTTAGCTAGGGCTATGCTGGTTAATGCTCCAGTGTTAATTTTGGATGATGCCCTCTCTAGTGTGGATAATCAAACAGCCACGCAAATCCTCAAAAATCTCTCTGGTGGTACTGTACGCAAAACAGTAATTTTCATTACCCATCAATTATCGGCGGCGGCTGCTACTGACCGAATTTTTGTGATGGAAAAAGGAAGAATTGTCGAGACAGGCAATCACTTACAACTGTTGCAACAACAGGGTTTATATAGAACTTTGTGGAGCCAACACCAAGTTGAGGAATTATTGCACTAGTACAACATTTAATATTAAAGACAATTCCTTATGCAGCCTGTATAATTTTTCATTACAATATCTGACAAATTACCTCTGTTCAAAATTTTTTTAACGTGATTTTGTGAGATTTGATTTTTATTATCAATAAACCAGTTTTATTGATAATAAACTGGAAAAAATTACCATTGCTTTAGTGTTTTTACTGATGCTATCAGCTTGATAAAGTTTTTAAAGTGACATTAGTTGTTGGTTCTTACTTTTTCGCGTTGCTTCCATTTTAATCAATACCCATCAAGTAATAATCATGAAATTCAGGATATTATCTTATGGAATCTTTCGGTATTTATACACTTGCAAATGATGCCGTTTACGATCAGTTAGTAGCATTATTAAATAGTATTGAGGTGAATGTTAGCCCAGATATTCCTGTTTGTATTATTCCCTATGATGAGAGATTAGACTTAGTTCAAAAAGAAGTAAAGTCTAGAAAAAACGTCAGCATTTTTGAGAATTGGGAGGCAATACAGTGTTGGGAAGACTTTGCTCACCAAGTTTGGGCAGTTCATCTAGGTACTAGAAGTTCCAAAATCTCACGTAATTGGTGGTCATCAGGTCACTTACAAAGAAAAATGTGTGTTTTTTACGGACATTTTGATAGGTTTATATTTTGTGATGCTGACAGCCTTCTAATGAAGCCAGTTGATGATATTTTTGAAAAACTAAACGCATACGATTTTGTGTTTGATAACTGGATACATACTAAAGAACGCACAAAAGTACCATTAAATATTCCCCTTTTAGAAAAGTCTAAGATTATTTACGAAAAAGATATACGTCCTAGACTTCATTGCTCTGATTTTTTTTTGGTTCAAAATCAGGGTTATTTCCAAAAAAAGATTTAGATTTATATAAAAAATTATTAATTGAAGATAGAGAGGTTGAATGGCTAACTGCATGGTGGGACGATGCACATTTATTTAATTATTTGACATGGAAATCCAATCTTGGTTTATTTAATTTTACCCTCAGTCCTAATGGTCAAGACAGAACAGGTAACTGTGCTAACTCAGACCCTTTTGTAAATATTGATAATGTCCTGTACAACCAAGATGAATTAAAACCAATTCATCGCATTCACTACATGAACTATTCTGCTAGTGATTTAGCTCGTTTATGTCAAGGTGAAGATGTCAAAATTTGTTACAGGGATGAGTTTTTATACTATCGTTTTCTTAAGGAACCGCAGAAAAGGCCGCAACAGCTAAAACAGCCTAGTATTGTGACCAAAATTAATCGATTAATTCAAAAAGCAGTGAATAAGCTTCAAATAGCTCTTACTTAAGTTTCCTAATCTATATTTTTCACAACTCAAATAGGATTGCTATATACAAATTTATAAAAATCAGAACTATTTTTTGAAAAAGCCTGTTCAATAATAAGTTATGCTGCAAAAGTTTCAGGAATGATGATAAGCACAAAGATAGTATATGTATGTTTATTCCTCTTTTTGATGATTGCTTTGTTTAGGCTTATAGATAAGCCGACTGAGGCAAATTCCTTTCAAGCAACTGAACAGCAGACAATCAGAGTTTTATTTATTGGCAACAGCTATACCTATGTCAATGATCTTCCTTGGTTGACACAAGAGTTAGCTGAGTCGGCAAAAGAAACTAGAACGCTCGAAACTGAAATGGTTGTGGTCGGTGGAGCTACCCTCAAAAGCCACTGGAAACGTGGTAAAGCACTCAGGCTATTGAGAGCGAAACGATGGGACTACGTAGTACTTCAAGAGCAAAGTACCTTACCGATTACCAATCCCAAGGAAATGTACAAATACGCCAGTCTGTTTGATGCCGAAATCAAGCAAGTGAATTCCCAAACAGTCTTCTACTTGACTTGGGCAAACCAAAATCAACCAGAAACGCAACAGATATTGACCGATTCATATATGACAATTGCTAAAGAACTCAAAGCCAAAGTTGCACCTGTCGGAATAGCTTGGCAAAAAGTTCAGGAAGCTAATCCGAAATTGAACCTTTATAGTCCGGATCAAAGCCACCCTAGTCCTATTGGCTCATACGTAGCAGCTTGCGTATTTTATACAGAAATTTTACAGAATAGTCCGGTAGGGTTAAGTCGCCGTATATACAGTAGCCAATTTAGTACCCCAGAAGAGGGCAACAGACTTGAATTGGAAAGTTTAAGTGAAACAGATGCTGAAATAATTCAACATTTGGTTGAGTATATCGTCAGAAAGATTTGATGAAGCTAGTGTAATCTGGCATGATTACCAAGTTAGTTTTTTTGGGTATGTGGGTAGTATAAATTACCGAAACAACTAATTTGGCAGATGGTAATGTTCAAAAATAAATTATCACAATCCCATGCTTGGGGAGAATTTTACACATTGAGGTTAATGCATCGCCATATTGGAGCGATCGCAGTTCTAATTTTAATTAGCTTACTGAGTTCATTGAGTGGAACACCAGTTAACCATACCATCTCTAACTGCTGGGAAGCCTTTCTCTGGGGATTGGGAGATCCAGTAATTGGCTTGAATTGTTTAGTTGGTATTGTTGCTATTGGCTTACTCTCATCTATATTTTTTCGTGGTGCTGCGATCGCTGGATGTTTTGTCTTAGCAACAGTTTTAGGCATTGTGATTCATTTATTTCAGCTAAATTTACCAGGCACAGAAATAGCGATGGCTATTTCTAGCATCGTTTTTGGTACTATGCTGATGATGCCAAATCAACCAAACTTTATAGTACTTGCTCTGGTGGGCATCAGTGCTGGTTTATTTCAGGGTTACGCTGATGCTGAATCTATTATTGGGGCAGGAATGATGCCATTAATTGCCTATATACTAGGCATGACCTTAACTCTGTTTGCGGTTGCCATGAGTGCCAGAGAAATTGGTTGTGCAATCGGTATGGGAGAAATAAACCAAATTTTACCCTGGAGAATTCGTATTGCTGGCTTTTCTTTCTGTGCGATCGGCATTGTATTTTTGAGCAATTCGATAATCTAATAAAATATTTCAAGTCAGTGGAATACATTCGTGGGGGCGTACAGCTAAGTGTACGCCCCCACCCCCACTACGTCTTCAGACTGAAATTGTCCAGCAAGCAAGCAGCACAGGGTTTTAGTGAATAAGCTGATGCACCTCTGCGCTAATCTAGAGGCTATATCTCAAAAAAGGCTAATGACACCTGAAGAAATTGCTGGTACGCTAACAGAATTATTTGGCACATCGGCTGTTGGTGCGTTGGCGCAGCCCGTCGTAGACATCGCTCCTGGATCGTGGCAAGTAGACACTTCAGCTTTTCGGCTGTTGGTGCTGCTTTCTGAAGATAATACTTGGTTGCGAGTTTTACTACCTATTGTGCCTATCCAAGAAGCCCAACCATTTTTAGAACACTTCCTAGAAGCCAACTTTGATGACACTCAAGAAGTACGTTACGCTTTATATGAAGGAGGAATTTGGGGAGTATTTCAACATAACAGTGGCACTTTAGTCAGTGCAGATTTATCCAATGCAATTAATCGACTTGTATCTCTCCATGAGGCTGGATTAGATAATGTTTTTAATCGACTAATTGAAAGCCGTATCCGGCAAATTATTCAGGTAGCAAAACAGCAAGGACAATCTCTGCAAGCTACTATGCAAACCTTGGAACGCTTTTATGCTGAAGGATTGATGGGTGAAATAAATCAAACCTCAGAGGCGCGAGAAGAAGTTCTAGCTGCTTGGCGGCGTCAGTTAGAAAATTTATGGAATGAGGGTTGATTTCAATTTTTAATAGGGATTTTTATCCGCGCCCCGTTCACATATTAAAGTAATCCACATATATATATCTATTTATCATGGATATCATTAAAATCCTCAAAGAAGACTATCAAAGATTCCCAGTAAATCAAACTTACAACATTTACGCTCCAGACGTTTATTTTCAAGATCCACTGAATAAATTTCGTGGCGTTAAACGTTATAAAAAAATGATTAACTTTATCCAAACTTGGTTTTTAGATCCCAAGATGGACTTACATAATATTCAACGTTTAGGAGACACAATAAAAACTGAGTGGACACTCAGTTGGAATACTCCTCTTCCCTGGAAGCCAAGGATCTCTATTCCTGGTTGGAGTGAATTAAGTCTCAACTCTGATGGTTTAATTGTCTCCCATGTCGATTATTGGAATTGTTCACGCTTAGATGTGGTGAAGCAGCATTTATAGAGCTTCTGGGTTGAGTCGAATTGAGCCTACTAGCGTTGGGGAGTAAGATTCCAAGCCTCTCTCCTTTTAGGCTATGGTGTACACACAAATCCTAAAAACCTACCTTGCTGAGGCTTTCCTAAACCATTATTATCAACATTGCAACATTCAAAACTAACGTTAAAGTAATCGTTCAAAAAAACAGATGCTATACCTGAATTAAGAGAATTTACTCAGATTTATATATTATTTTTAAAAAAAATACAAAAATATTCACTAATTTTACTGAACCAGCAAACAGCCTTACTAAGCCAAACTAGCTCTAGAACCCTCTCTAACGAATATATCTATGCCCTGTCCAAAACGTAAATCAGTGTTCTATAAAAAGCTGAATTGAGTTCGGCTGGACTGAAAGCAATTGATTCAAATATAGTTTTGGTGATAATTGCAATTTGCGAAATATGACTCAATCAATTGAGCAATTCCGTACTATGCTTGATGCTTATAACATAGCTCTAGCTATGATTAACTCTTCCAAAAGCAAAGAGTAAACCCCACTTGTTTAAAACCATTTGTTTTTGACTGCTGCCATACCTTTGGTGGGCTTCTCTACGAGACGCTGCGCGTAGCTTGCTTCCCCGTAGGGGTATGCCTACGCAATTTTTTCCATTAATGCTCTTTGATAAAGAAGCTTTCGGTGCAGTTAATATCAGGCAATATTATGCATATTTTATTATGCATTTTGCAATATATTTTCACTTTTGGTGATATTGAAAATGCTGCAATCTGCGATTTTCAATAATGTGGCTTGTCTAATTTCTAATTAGACTTTATAGTAATACGGTGTTTTCCCTTACAATTTCTCGGCAGATTTTTACCATGATTTATTCTCACAAATTGCAGAAGTATTTTGCAGCTTTCTCTTTATCTGTAGTATTAGTAGCTGATTTAGTAATCACACAAAAAGCTCCTCCAGCTTTTGCCCAGACGGTAAATTCATCTATCGGTAATGGTGTAACATTCAGTTGCAATGATAGTGAAGCGACAATCAAAGCTAAAAATGGCCCCAGAGTAGTTTATGGAAATACAGCCATTTACATTGGTTATCAGCAAGTTTCATCTAATAACAAAAACCCTGTGACAATCCGTTTCAATAGTGGTATCAAATCATGGTGTAGAACTGATTACGAAACAACCAATGACGACGGTACAGGTTACGGCTTGTATTGGAATGGGGGCAATGTTTTATATGGCGTTTACTCCTCTACTGGTAGTCAGACTGGTAATGATTTTCGCCGCTTTGCAACTGGGCGTTGGTTGTCTAGCTATGGTAGCGGAGGCGGGCCAAAAGTCGCAGTTATAGCCCGGATTAATCCAGCCAATGGCCAGGTTGACTATGCCACATTTTTAACTTCCAAAAAGGCGGATAATGGACAAACTAACTCTCTAGTTATCCAAAATCTATCATGGAATGGCACAAATTTGACTGTGCAGGCAAAGTCATGGTGGACTCCCCGTCGCACTAATACAAATTCCATGACTTGCACTGGTTCATCACCTTATCAATACACAGCCGTATTCACTGGCGATTTAACAAAGGTGAACTCAGCTTCAGCTCTTACGTGTAGTTAAAGGGTAATGATTCAGCTATCAAATTGAGGAAGCATATTTTTTCGAGTTGTTTAGAAATTGACAAAAGCGATCGCTCTTGATATTTGTAGTGCGATCGCTCTAACTCAATTATCTACCCCTAATTTTTCCCATGCGGACGATGAATAATTGTCTCCAAAACCCGCCGCTTGGCCTTTGGATCAATCCCTACCAAGCGGATATACTCACCGCTATATTCTGCCAAAGTTGCTTCCAAGTTTGAGATTGCATCAGACTCGGCATCAATGTGGCTATGAACACAACTTTGCCAAGAACCTGTGCGGAAACGGCGCTCATCTACGTGTTCAATACTTATTTTGTAACCTTGAGATAATAATTGCCGAATCTGTTCTTGTGTCTCTAAGGTCAAATGTGGACTTGATGCTTCCTGTTTCTGGAATCCATTAGTTTTTACTTCTTGAGTTGCACCATTGCTTGATGGCTGATTAATTGGTGTTACAGCAGCAGGTTGTGCAGATTGAGAATTTCTACCTCGATTGAGTCGGTTGTAATCATCAACCAAATGGGAATTTTCCACCCGTTTTTGTTCACCAACGAGGAAGTTACCAGACTCGATTAAGTGAGACAACCTGAAATCTGGCTTTTTAAATTCTGGTGGCCCTTCAACGCTGTTAACGATACTCAAGGATACCTGCTCAAAACCTACTTGATGGATGTAGTTACGGATTTGTTCGTCATAAATGCGCGATCGCAAAGCGCTAAAAAAGTCAATGGATTGATTGACAAAAGTATCAACTAGCTGTTCAATTTCCTTCTGTGACAATCCATCCGGTTCAAAAATCCCCTTGACAATTCCCACCTTGTCGTCTCTGTCTGGTTCCCAGTAGAATTTCTCCATCCGTCCATCCCGAATTAACGGTGCATAGAGGGTGGAAAAATCATTACCTGTGACAATAATCGGCACACGATGTAAAGGTGTGGAATCATAGCTTCCAGGCAACTGCACATCTGTGGGATTATCAGCAATATTCATTAGTGTGGCATTCACCAACTGCGTATTTACAGTATATTGAGTGCCTTCATCAAAGCGTCCAGCCCCTGCATCTAAATCGTTAATCATCAGTACACACATTTTGCCGCGTACTTTGATTAGTTCTGCTGTTTCCCGATAGCGCAGCCGAATCAACCGCGCTGGATCTCCTGCATCTGGACTTTCCAATTCGCCGCCAGAGATGTTAGTCACTTCGATACCCATTTTCTCGAAGACTAATTGACATTGAAATGTTTTCCCTTCACCTTTGCGTCCGTGAATACCTAAAATCACGGGAACTCGCACGCCAGGAAGCTTTAGAAAGTTTTTAGTGATGTGGACAGCCAGTTTGTCCAGAAAGCGGGGAGCGATGTAGTAACCCATAAAATTATCTTTGCCTAGCACTGCTTAAAGTAATGTTAAGTTTTTTTGGTGATGACTGTTTATTTATCTTTTGGTAGAAAAGCAACGCTACCTACCACACACGTCTTATTGGATATGCATCGAAAATTTTATCGGCACTCAGTAATGGTATATTTTCTACGAGTGCTTGTGCAATTAAAATTCGGTCAAATGGATCACGGTGATGTAAAGGTAGTGTAGCAACAACAGTAATATGGTCTACAGTAATTGGTAGTAATTCAATACCATTCCTAATTATTTGCTGTTCGATAAACTCGTTAAAAGCCAGACTAAAGTTGAGTTTACCAATGCTGTGCTTGATTGCCATTTCCCAAACACTAGCAATACTCAGTAGATTCTCATTATTTTCAATTTGCGATCGCTTCCAGCGGGCGCTCCGCGCCATCGCATACTAACGCTGATTCTTGGATCACCCATCACAAACCAAATAAAAATATGAGTGTCCAGTAGCTGCCTCATTACATATATTCCTTAAAATCTTCTAGTGGTTCATCAAAGTCATCAGATATTGTCACAAGTCCCTTGGCACTACCATACTTAGGACGGCGTTGGACTGGCGACACAGGAGTTAACTTCACCAAAGGTTGATTATCTTTGATAATGATAATTTCCTCACCACTGAGCGCTGCTTCAATTAAGTCAGGTAAATGTTGAGATGCTTCAGCTAGAGTAATTTGCTGCATAATTACTACCTTGGAACGGGAAAATAAGCTGCCACCACTATCCTAACTTTGGATTATCAATTTATTAACTTCTTCAAAAACGCAAAGGTACGCTAAGGGAAGCGCAGAGGAACGCAGAGAATAACTTTGCGCCCCTTTGCGTAAACCTCTGCGTCCCTTTGCGTTTCAAAAAAAATCTAGTAAATAGGAGAGGCAGATAATTCTACCTCTCCTATGGGGATAAACTAATTACTTAGAGCAACGCTTGCTTTAGTATCTGTTGGTTTTGTTGGGTTTGTGAACAAGAAAGCTGAGAATTTGGCACTGCTTGATGTTATCAAAACCCACAACACGGATATAGCTGGTGCTGAATTGAGAACGGCATCCTTGAACTTCGCTCAATACTTCTTGAGTGGATTTAGCACCGAACAAAGGCAACTTCCACATTGTCCAATATAATTCTGTTGGCTCAGAAGTTTCGTTAAACTCGATTGCTGGAATGTAACCTTGATTCAAAATGTACTGGATCTGCTTGGCAATTTGAGCATCAGTCAGGGGTGGCAGATAAGAAAGGGTTTCGTAACGACGCTCTTTTGGTAAAGTTTGCATATCTTTTGATAATGGGTTGCGATTTTTTACTACTAGGTTGACCGAACTAAGTGGATAAGTTATCCAAATTCGGATCTGAAGTTGCTTGCTGTTCTGGTTGCAGACTGGGGTTAGATGTGTCTATTCGTGTTATGCGTTCTAAGTGCTGGCGACGCTGTTCCATGTTGGCTTGCTGAATGCCAGTGCGAACCATTTCCGGTAAAAATTCGATGATTTCTTCCGCAATGTGTTCTCTGACAGTCATGATTCGCAAAGCCAAATCTGGTTTTTCTCGCAACAGTTGTTCAATGTATGATTCACCATTCTGAATTTTGCCAGCAGAAAAGTTATGCAACCAAAGTTCTAATGGAGGATTCGTTTCGCCTAGCTGTGCCAATACTATCCTTAGAGCCTGATAAGTCAGATAGCTTTGGAGAGTTTTGGCTGTGTCCTTCGCAATTTGCTTAAGATTCATGCTTGACCCCAGCCCTAAAGAGTTATGAGTTATGAGTTATGAGTTATGAATTAATGCAAATCCTAACTCTTAACTCTTAACTCTTAACCGTTAACTCAGATCAGACGGTATCCATTGCTTCAAACTCGAACTTGATTTCTTTCCACAGTTCGCAAGCAACAGCTAGTTCAGGAGACCACTTGGCAGCTTCGCGGATGATATCGTTACCTTCACGAGCCAAGTTGCGGCCTTCGTTACGAGCTTGAACAACGGCTTCCAAGGCGACGCGGTTAGCGGTTGCACCAGGAGCGTTACCCCAAGGGTGTCCCAGAGTACCACCACCGAATTGTAGTACGGAGTCATCACCAAAGATTTCTACCAGCGCGGGCATGTGCCATACGTGGATACCACCAGAAGCAACTGCCATTACACCAGGTAGAGAAGCCCAGTCTTGGGTAAAGTAAATACCACGAGACTTGTCTTGCTCAATGTAGTTTTCACGCAACAGGTCAACGAAGCCCATTGTGATGCCGCGCTCACCTTCCAATTTACCAACTACAGTGCCGGTGTGGATGTGGTCACCACCAGACAAACGTAGAGCTTTAGCCAATACACGGAAGTGGATACCGTGGTTCTTTTGACGGTCAATTACAGCGTGCATAGCCCGGTGAATGTGCAGCAAGATACCGTTATCGCGGCACCAACGAGACAATGTGGTGTTGGCGGTGAAACCTGCGGTGAGGTAATCGTGCATGATGATGGGCTGCTTGAGTTCTTTAGCGAACTCAGCCCGTTGCAGCATTTGTTCACAGGTGGGGGCGGTGACGTTGAGGTAGTGACCTTTGATTTCACCGGTTTCAGCTTGGGCTTTGCTGATAGCTTCAGAAACGAACAAGAAGCGATCGCGCCATCTTTGGAATGGTGCGGAGTTGATGTTTTCGTCGTCTTTGGTGAAGTCCAAACCACCGCGCAAGCACTCGTATACAGCGCGTCCGTAGTTCTTAGCAGAAAGACCCAATTTGGGCTTAATGGTACAACCCAGCAAAGGACGACCGTATTTGTTTAACTTGTCGCGTTCAACTTGGATACCGTGGGGAGGCCCTTGGAAGGTCTTGATGTAAGCTACTGGAAAGCGAATATCTTCTAGACGCAGTGCCCGCAGAGCTTTGAAACCAAATACGTTACCTACAATTGAGGTCAATACGTTGGTTACAGAGCCTTCTTCAAACAAGTCCAGAGGATAGGCAACGTAACAGATGTATTGGTTGTCTTCACCGGGAACTGGTTCGATGTCATAGCAACGACCTTTGTAGCGATCGAGGTCGGTGAGCAAGTCTGTCCACACAGTTGTCCAAGTACCTGTAGAAGACTCAGCCGCTACAGCCGCACCTGCTTCTTCGGGAGGAACACCAGGCTGGGGTGTCATGCGGAACGCAGCTAGAAGATCGGTATCTTTTGGTGTGTAATCGGGTGTGTAATAAGTTAGTCTGTAATCTTTAACCCCGGCTTGATACCCAGACTTGCTCTGAGTCTTCGTTTGAGCGTAAGACATATTTTATCCTTCCCTGAAATCACTCTTGTTAATTATCAAATCACGTTTTGTGCAACTTCCCCTCACCCGATTTTTCCCACCTTCATCGGGGAAAAGAACGGTAAAAATTTTTGTTAAGGGTTGTTTTTGGCAAAGGGTAGCAGTTTTTTTTGCGGCTGACACTTTGGTAGCGGTGGTAGCCCTCCTCACCAGTGTTATCCCCTTCTAGGGGTACACGACCTAGCGCTTCTACTGTTCCCTCTTCTTACGAATCAAAATTCTTTTTTACCTCTTCTTCGCACCTAACTAAACCTTCTCAATTTCACCAAAACTTCCGCTTTTGCGGCTTGATTTAGATAATTTCCCTACAAATCGGGGTATTCAGGGGATTGGGCTGGCTGGCACACATTCCCGCCTCTACACTCCCTATATCTTCTCCGTTGATGGAAAAGATACCAGAAAAGAATTTACTTGACAGAGATTTAGCAGAGTCGTGAGCGTAAAGATAAAAAATTGCACACCACGTAATTTGTAACTTATTCCACAATATATCAATAATTCGATAAGTTATTCTTTGAAAGTTTTTAACTTATATATTTAATTTTGTTATTACATAAAGATTTAACATTTTGTTACAGATGCTTTACAAGGTGTCATCAATAACTGTAGAGAAGCTTTTTGGGAGTGGGGAGTTAGGAGTTAGGAGTTAGGAGTTAGGAGTTAGGAGTTAGGAGT
>JAHCSU010000323.1 GCA_023522315.1 Nostoc sp. CCCryo 231-06 | reverse complement strand
TAGAGAGCGTCTTGATTCTGACTCCTGAATTCTGACTTCTGAATTCTTCTTCAACGCTACTTCTTTTTTGCGTAAGTCCTGACAGAATTGGTATAAGAGGCGATTTATAAAGTAAAAATAAAATTCTTGTAGGGGAGCCACTTTCCATTTTCCCAAGTTTGGAATTAGATGGGGTTGAGAGCAACAGATAAATTCCAATCTCCTGCCTTCTTTACCATCTCTGCGGTGAGAACACGTTGCCAAGTTAATTCTTTTGTAGTCTCATCCCAATGCCAGCGTAATAAATTAGCGGGTTGACTCTTGACAATTCCTGGTAAACCAATCGCTTTTCTAGGTGCATTAGTAGCGAGTAAAATTGCACTTTCTACCTCACAAATTCCCCACTTCACCAAATTCTGTACTCCCACTAACAAAGGTAAAGTCGTCCCCGACAAAGTGCCATCCGCCAGTCGTGCAGTACCCTTTTTAACTTCAATTTGCCGAGTATCCCAAGGATACACGCCATCGGGTAGCCCCAGAGGTGCGAGGGCATCGCTGACGAGGAACAGCCCTTTTTCGTAATTACTAGCGCGAAATAAAATTTGCAGGATCGTGGGCGAAACGTGTTCACCATCAGCAATAAAACCACACATTACATTAGGATGGATAATTGCTGCCCCTAATAATCCTGGCTCGCGGTGATGTAGTGCTGGCATGGCGTTGAAAGCATGAGTTACCATCGTTGCACCCTGCTCAAAGGCACGTTGCGCTTGGGCGGCTGTTGCTTGAGAATGTCCTAAACTGACAATAATCCCCAGAGAACGCAAATATGGAATTACTTTACCAGTTAAATCTAACTCTGGTGCTAAGGTGATAACTTTCACAACATGAGCATAATTACCCAAAACCCGCTTTATCTGATCAATTGTTAGGGGTAACAAATACTCTGCTGGGTGTGCGCCGCGCTTTTGGAAATTCAAAAATGGCCCTTCTAGATGTACTCCGAGAATCTTGGCACCAGCTTGTTGACTGGGGATAACCTCAGCAATAATAGCAAGCGATCGCTGAATATTTTCTACTGAAGTTGTCACAAGTGTAGGTAAAAATCCATCTACTCCAACATTCCACAAAAATTGTGAGATTTTCTGAAGTATATGAGCATTTTCAGCCGTCAATTCAGGAAATGCCAAACCCAACGCACCGTTAATTTGCAAATCAACGCCGCCTAGAGAAATCCAGTCACCTGCTACATCTAGTAGGGACGTACACCTGTGCATCCCTATCGTCCCCATTGGCAAAATTTGTTCAATTATGCCCTCTTGGTTAACCAAGAGCATTTGCAAATCTTTGTAACCAGGCACTCTGGCATTGATAATATCTACAGGATTTTGTGTTGCTTGGGTCATCACACTGACGAGAAGATAGCTAAATCTGATTTTAGATGCAACCAATATCAATAAATCAATTCAAACAACGCCAATAAATGAGATGATGATTGGCATTACCTAGCTTCCATAAGCTAGCTCAAATAATTTTGAATTTTGAATACTTCGACAAGCTCAGTACAAGTTTTGCATTTTGAATTATTATGACTCCCTTAGTTGGTATTATCATGGGCAGCGATTCCGATTTGCCCACCATGAAAGACGCGATCGCAGTTTGTGAAGAATTTGGCGTTAAAAGCGAAGTGGCGATCGTTTCTGCTCATCGTACCCCAGAACGCATGGTGCAATATGCTCAACTTGCACACCAACGCGGTATTAAAGTAATTATTGCTGGCGCGGGTGGTGCTGCCCATTTACCTGGAATGGTAGCGTCTTTAACTCCACTTCCTGTCATTGGTGTTCCTGTACCCAGCCGTAACTTACAGGGTGTTGATTCTTTGTATTCTATTTTACAAATGCCTGGGGGTATTCCTGTGGCAACAGTGGCGATCGGTAATGCCAAAAATGCCGGACTTCTAGCAGTACAAATCCTCGCAACTCATCAACCAGAATTGCTAGAGAAAGTGCAGCAATATCGCAAAACCCTATGTGAATCAGTAATTGCAAAGCAAGCAAAACTAGAAGAATTAGGCTATGAGCAATATTTACAGCAAATGCCTTAAGTAATTTGTAATCGGCTACGCTAACGTAATAATTAATGATTGCAACACATCCTTCCGTGAAGACGCCATGAATCGCGTCTCTACAAATGGTTTATCTGTTGCATTATTTTTATAAATTGGTATTACTTTGTTGTGATTTCGGCGATGCCTACGGCTGGGTATGCCTACGCATTTGCTTGTTAGGCGACTCCATTTGCTTGTTAGGCGACTCCATTTGCTTATTTGGCGACTCCATTTGCTTATTTGGCGACTCCATTTGCTTATTTGGCGACTCCATTTGCTTGTTTGGCGACTCCATTTGCTTATTTGGCGACTCCATTTGCTTGTTTGGCGACTCCATTTGCTTGTTTGGCGATCGCATTTGCTAGGGTTGCTACAAAACATCCTGCTAAACCCAGTTTTCCTACTTAAATACGTAAGTAGTAAGGTTGGCCGCTTGCTAGACAGACTTAACTGAAAAAGTCTAAGATTGAAGCGATCGCTCCAGAATCAATGCAGCATTCTGAAGTATCTTGATCCTGAGGTCTTAGTCAAAAATTGAGAGCGACAATATCCATGTGTCAATTGCTCGGAATGAATTGCAATGTTCCAACGGATATTTGCTTTTCTTTTGAAGGGTTTTCTGCACGGGGAGGAAAAACGGATGATCATAGCGATGGTTGGGGCATTGCTTTCTTTGAAGGAAAGGGATGTCGAATGTTTTTAGATGCCCAACCTTCTGTTGCTTCTCCGGTAGCGGAGTTTGTTCGGAGTTATCCCATCCACTCAACCCATGTCATAGCCCATATCCGCAAAGCTACTCAGGGTGAAATTGCCCTACACAACTGCCATCCTTTCCGCAGAGAATTGTGGGGTCAATATTGGGTGTTTGCCCACAACGGTAATTTGCCAGATTTTGATCCAGAAAATTTGGGCTTTTATCAAGCCGTAGGTGACACCGATAGTGAAAAAGCATTCTGTATGATCCTAGAAACATTGCGATCGCGTTTTCCTGGGGGTAAGCCTGACATCAAGGAACTGTACCCTGTGCTGCAAGAAATTACTGCTGTCATTGCAAAACTGGGTATATTTAATTACTTATTATCAGATGGAGTCCACTTTTTTGCTTATTGCTCAACTAATCTCAGTTACATCGTCCGCCAAGCGCCCTTTGCCGCTGCCCATTTAATTGACCAAGATATGACTGTAGATTTTCGGGAGGTAACTACAGAACGCGATCGCGTCGCTGTTATTGCTACCACACCCCTGACTGACAACGAAGTTTGGACACAAATCCAACCGGGAGAATTACTAGTTTTTCAGGACGGGCTGCCCCTGAAATATACATTTAGTTAAAAAAAGTAGTTGCTAGATTTTTCCCATTTAGATAATTTCTAGATGGGTTTTATCAAACAGAATTCAGGAGTCAGCAGTCAGGAGTCAGAATTCAGAATGAATTCTGTGCGAGTGGCGGATAGCGTAGCGGTAGCGAGTCCGCGAGCGGATGAATAACCGGGTTTAAGACCCCCACCAAATCGTAGATTTGGTGGTCT
>JAHCSU010000322.1 GCA_023522315.1 Nostoc sp. CCCryo 231-06 | reverse complement strand
ATAAAAAGGAACTAGGGTTATATATCTTTTCCTGGCTATCCAAATGTAAACTAGCATTAAAAATTTTCGCCTTACTTAATTCCCTTTATGGGTAGAGTATTCACCAATTCTGTATTCTGACTCCTGTTTATTATGCAAAATGTCCCTCTCCTATGGGCGAGAGGGACAGATTTGAATGAAAGTTAGACAGTGAGAGGTTTATCGAACTCAGGTTAATTATTCTGTTCTTGGGGTTGTTTGCGTGCGCTTCCAAACCTCCTTCCTCTTTTTTTAAGCACCCGTCGTAATCTATCTGCGCTCAAGTTAACTTGACGTTCAGATGCTAGTTTATTTGCTAATTGTTTAGAGTTATAAGTCTGTGACTCTTGAGCTAAACAATTTTCTAAATAAGCCAAGTCTGATTCCGAATATCGGGGTTTTCCTCCTCGGCCAGGAGCATCCCAAAGACCTGCTAAACCCATCTTTTCCCAGCGATGAAGGGTTTGACGTACTGTTGAAATCGCCCAGTTCAAGCCTTTAGCAATTTGCTCATTTTTTAAGCCACGAGTATTCAGCAGTAAAACTTGAGCACGATCCTTGGTACGTTGAGGAACATCTTTGGCTTTTCTTAACTCTTCTAAAGTTTGCTTTTGTTCGTCAGTTAGAAAGACTTTTAATCGGCATCCCATAAACAATAACCTTTTACACAGTCAGTCAATTTTTGCGATTTTTTTATGTCTATTCACGCCTATATACTTAATTGCTTACGTATTTAATAACACGTTCTAAAAGCTGAACTACAAGCATTAAGGATGTCGGCGTCTAAAAGGCTGCTACGCGAGAAGTATTGGCTTGAGAACACTATCAAAGTTTGCAATTTATCATCGAGAATGGATTTTTATAAAAAATTAAGTACATCATAAATGACACCATTAACATGTATAGGCAAATTTGTTAGATAGTCAGAAGCTGTAGCTTTCAGCTATGACAATTAGAATTTATTGGCGTTGCCTTAATTAATGTTTAAAGCCCATAATCAAGGACTGTATCATTAAATTTATTAGATTATTCGTATGGTTACGGAGATTTATCGAAACTTTAAAAATGATTTTTAAGCTAGTTTACATTTGGATAGCCAGGAAAAGATATATAACCCTAGTTCCTTTTTAT
>JAHCSU010000321.1 GCA_023522315.1 Nostoc sp. CCCryo 231-06 | reverse complement strand
TGGAATTAAAATAAAGCGAGAGTTTTTGTCCGACGGGATACCGGGAGTCACTGAGCTACTTTGACATCCTCTCACCCCGTCAGGTGGCTTCCTCAAACTCTGCTGACTCTTGAAGTAAAATTATCTGATCGTACTTACTGCTTAAACTTCCTCAACGATCGCCTGTCCACTGGCAAGCAGCGTCTTTGCCCTTCTCTGCTTCGGCGCAATCACCATTTCAACATTCTCGACCGTCTGTCCCTGTAATGCTTGAAATAGCGGGATCTCGTTTTTAGGCATCCGCGTTTTGCTATCGGGCAAATACAGGTCATAGTACTCTGCCCAGCGATCACCAAAAAAGAGGGGAAAGGGTATACGCCTCTCCCTCATCCCATTAGGAACCCAAAGCACAGTCTACTGATGAGGAATCCCAAGCACACTTTACTGGGGAGCAGCGCCAAAGAAGACGATTTCCTCAACATTCAAGACATTAAGGGTGAAATCATCACGTTTAATGGTGTAATTATTAGAGCTGCCTAGAATTGTGTAATCATTTTTGACATCAGGCAGAATTAGCTTGTCCCATCCGCAGCCACCATTGATTGTGGCATTACCGTAACCAACATCAAATGTGTCGGCTCCAGATCCACCCTTAATCACGACATCGGCGATCGCGCCCCCTTGGTCTGAAACCGCATTACCGCTAGTATCAATTCGACGGGCTTTGAAGTAATCGTTACCGTTTCCGCCATCAATCGTGCCACCTTGGATGCCAATGCTGGTGCCATACCCAGTCAGGGTATCATCACCTCCACCACCACAGATAATGCCATTAGTATTATCAATACCTATGCCTTGATTAATACCAGTACCGATGAGGGTATCGTTACCATTGCCTAAACTGATGATGCCACTGTTAACAATGCCTATACCTACACCAGGGCCAAGCTCCCCAAAAGGTGTATCGAAGCTCCCTTCACCGCCAGTGCCTATACCAGAAATAAAGTCATTTCCCTGCCCTCCACTGATCACGCTACCCTCGCTGTTGGAGATGCCTATACCCCTACCTGCATCGAATGCTCTAAGAGGCTCTAAACTTGCATCACGGCCGTTGCCGATACCAGTAATAGAATCGTCTCCTTTCCCTCCACTAATCACGCTACCACCACTGTTGAAGATGCCTGTACCATCTTCTGCTGCTCCACTAGATCCAGTTCCAGAAATGGAATCGTTCCCTTCTCCTCCATTAATATTGCTGCCCTCAGTGTTAGAGATTCCTACACCAGGCCCATCAAATGCAAGTCCAGTTCCGGTGATTTGGTCGTCCCCTTTTCCTCCATCAATGCGGCTATCCTGAGTATTATTGATGCCTGTGGAATTTCTGCCTGTTTCTCCAGATCCGAAGATCGAATCTTTTCCATCTCCTCCATAAATGTAGCCACCATGAGTGTTAGAGATACCTATACCAGTGTCATCGAATCGAGTCGCTCTACCACCGATGCCTCTGCCAGAGATAGTATCATCTCCCCTCCCTGCATTGATGATGCCACTGTTAGCAATGCCTATGCCTCTGCGGTCAGCCCCGACTCCGCCTGTGCCACTACCCTCAATAGTATCGTTACCTCCTCGAGTATCAATGACTCCATTTTTTAGAACCTCAATTCCAATTGCTGGGAATTCATTAAACTCTTCTTCTGGATTCAGGTCTTGACCCACCACTAGATCCGAAGCAGAGGTGCCTACGATCGCAGGCGAAGAAACAATTAGTCTGGACATAATATAACTTTCCTCAATTGAGTGTGATAGAGCTTTAAACCCTGAAAGTCTTGCTTTAAGTCAGAATTCACAGAGAACTCTAAGATCAGGCTTTCTTCGATCAGAAATTCACAGAGTCATAACTAGAAAGTTTCACACTTAACAAGTGTTGGTTAACGAATTATTTGTTATGACCCCAACAACCTCTAAGAGTGTTAATGACGAAAAATAATCTGTTATTCAACACTTGAAAATACGAAACATCTGACAACCTGATAGTACTTACGTAGCGAAAATTTACTTAGATGTCTATCTTTCAAAAATATCTTTGCATAATCTTCATATTATTTGCTGATAAATGTATATACAAGTACTGAACTTTGTGTATTCTTTATATTTTGATATTACTGTTGCAGGTTATAAAATTCTGGATGCTTTGTAAGCCTCGGATCAGGCAGTTGTACATGGCAAGTTGACGCTTCTCTAAGTGCAACCGTAACTTAGAGTCAATTCAATACTTAGGGTGTTAACTCGGCTTCAAGTATTAAAATTAAATTATTAAATGCTTTCTATTCGTTTGTCATTTGTAAATACAAATTAACGCTGTGTGCAACTTTTACTCGAACCTAACCCCCCAGCCCCCTTCCCTACCAGGGAAGGGGGAGAATTCAACGCCTCTCTCCTTGCAGGAGAGAGGTCAAAAATTAAGTTGCACATCGCGTAAATTACAAAAAAAGAAGTCTGAGCGCCGGAAGCCGATGCTCAGAATTTTGGAGACAAACCTTGCGTGTAAATATGCAATGTTTATTTGCCTAACAGCTTAAAAGCGATAGTTGCGATCGCGCACCCACATACTAACTGGGACTGCCTTACCTTGTGGATCAACTTTCGCCTTCACCACAATGGGCGGTACTTGTCCTCTGCGGGCGCGTTGGGCTTGCAAGTCGTTCCTAATCTGCTGCCGTTGGTTTTCTGGGATGTAATATGTTTCTAAGCCGTAGTTAACAGAACCATCTTGATAAACACCTTTTAAGGCTACCTGATTGGCTCTTAGAGTTGTGGGGCGATCGCTACTTACTCGCAACGGTCTCCAAGCTCTAGGAACACCGCGACCAGTGGATAGTTGCTCTTGCAAAGTCACGTAGATGTTGGTTCCTTCAGGCAATCTTCTGCCACTTCCACGACCTTTGCTGACTAATGTTTGCCAACCAGGTAATCTGCTCAAATTTGCGGTGCGAGATATGTTGTAATCTAAGTCTAAGGTGTTACCTTCTAGCACATTGTTAGGGTTTACAGGTACGGTTTGCAAAATCACCGTCTTACCTGTCACGTCTGTATAAACCGCTTGGGCTGGTACTGCCATAATTAGCCCTGTTTGCAGCGCCAGGGGAACTAGTAACCGCCAAAAAGGCAAAGGCTTATTCGATTTTTGTTCACTAGCAATCAAGTAATCCCGAAAAGTCACCTTACTAGAAAATTCGGCTTCGGGAGACAAGGTTTTATTTTTAGATTCAGAAGAACTATTAGTCATGAGCGTAGTCCTAAAAAGCAGAGGTATTGAGGAGGTCAAAAGTAACGAGATTAGGACTGACGCAGAGAAACTTTAAAAACTTTAACGCACAGAGATTTTAGAAT
This sequence comes from Nostoc sp. CCCryo 231-06, assembly GCA_023522315.1. GTDB lineage: Bacteria > Cyanobacteriota > Cyanobacteriia > Cyanobacteriales > Nostocaceae > Nostoc. The sequence continues at coordinate 22,269 of JAHCSU010000321.1, read as the reverse complement.
AAGTTAGGAGTACAGACGCGATTAATCGCGTCTGTACAGGAGTTAGGAGTGCAAGGAAAAATCATCCATTTTGAAACTCCATCACTTTATGATTGGGCTTTTCCTGACTTCTGAATTCTGACTCCTGAATTCTTTCATCCTTTGCACTACTTCTTACTTGCACTACCACCAGGTAAGCGGCGTTCAAACCAGAGTCCAGCGCTAATTAAAGCAGAACCGCACAAAATAAAGACTAGGGATTTGAAAAGTAAATCGGTATCGTACTCTTGCACACGACTGATAATTTGCAGTGTTACTAACAACATCCCGCCCCAAAAGGAGCTTCTATTGTTTAATTTCAATCCTTCTTGAATTAGTCCCCAGGCTAATGTTGCTAGAAGTACATTGAAAATAAAAACACCAAGTTCATCAATCCGGCTGATAGTTTGATGCCAAAAAGGTACTACGATAATAAAGGCAAGAAAGGTACTAATGACAGCAGTCGTGAAAATCACTTCGCGGCGGGGAGGGTTATTTCTTTGACGCAGTAGAAACAACCATTGCAATACCGCCAACCCACTGAGAATTCCCAAATCGATAATCGGCAGAGACGCGAATAAGTTTGTCACATTCGTAGGCTGATTATAACTATAATTTGGAGATTCCCAGACCCAACGAAAAGACAAGATATAAAAGACAATGCCGAAGCTTAACAAGGCTAAATTACGGGACAGAGGTTGAAACAACCTGTAATTTATGCTTGGAAATAGCAAGTCATCATAACTCCAGAATAATGCAGGTGGGAGTGCAAAAGCAAAAGATGCCACCCAAGGGGCTATATCAGCATAATTCAGCAGTGGTAGAGGATTAAGGTTGGCTTGTAAGGAACTAGCAAAGACAAAGGCTGCTAGACCAAAAATCCAACGCGATCGACAGAAGTAGGCTAAGGGTACAAAAACCAGCCACGCCAACAAAGGCAGATGCTGCACCACTAGGCGCGACCAAGTTAGCTCACCTGAAGCGTACCATAAGTCTTCTAATCCTGTCCAATAGCCGATTTCCACGAGGATAATTGACAGAATTCCTAAAGAATTTAAGCACAAACTGAAGGCCATCACCACAACGCCCAACCCCCAGGCGAGAAACAGTTGGGAAGCTGAACCGACAATATTGAACATCTGGGCTATCAGCAGTAAATTTGCACCGAAGATGAAGGCGCTTAAAATGAGCAACGCCTCTCCCAGTAAGCGTTTGCTTTTTTGTGGCTTCTTTCCTTCAGGTGTTATCCAATTGTAAAAACCAGTGATTGCGATCGCAAAAAACAAACTTATCAGCAGAATAAATTTGACTTCTCGTGATCCTCCCTGCCAGTTTCCTGCTACAAAGGTAATTATGCCTAAGCATAAAAGTATGCCGCCTATAGCAATAGCGATCGCTTTATTGCGATCGCGTGCAGCAGCTTCCAAGTTCTTAAATTGATAACGTTCTGCTATTTGCTCATACAGCGAAGAACTAATTAATCCTTCATCCCTCCATAATTGTGCTTCTTTGCGTAATTTTTGCGGAAAACTATCTAAGAACATGACCTTCTCCGGTGCAGTGGGGTAGCTTGGCCATTGCATTCCCAATGGCGGTCATTATATTTTGAGTATGAAGCCAAAAGCCTTAATTACATTGTTCTTGTGTAACAGTTTTATTTTGATTTGGATACAAGCTAATTTATAATTCATAATTACTAATCTACATGGAAAAACCTTCTAATTTATTACTTAAAGTCTCGCGGCGTTTGTTCACTAATCTAGATGATCAAGAAAAATTTATTGAGGCTTTAATGAATCCTCAGCCTTTTTCACCCAGTATTCTTTGGTGTAAAGAAAAGCCAGAAATTTCGCCTTTGGCAGTGGAAACACCAACCTATTGGCAACCACAGTTTACTGACCGTTTATGCTTAGGAGAAAAACCCGGTCAGCATCCCTTACATCAACAAGGATATTTCTATTGTTTAGATTTTTCTTCGGTGTTTGCAGCTACTACTTTGTTAGCTATTCCTGTACCAATAAGTTTAGTTTTTGATATGTGTGCCGCACCAGGAGGTAAAAGTATCTTCGCTTGGAAAGCTTTACAACCTGACTTACTCATCAGTAATGAAGTAATTGGCAAACGTCTGGGAATGCTAATTTCTAATTTGAAGCGTTGCCAGATCAGCCCTAGTGTAGTGGTTAATAGAGATTCGAGTATATTTGCCGAAATGTTTCCCTGCTCTAGCAATATAGTAATAGTAGATGCTCCTTGTACAGGACAATCTTTACTTGCTAAAGGTGAAAAAGCACCCGGATGTTTTCACCCAACTGCTATTAATAAGAGTGCAAATCGACAAAAACGCATTATAGCTAACTCTGCTAAACTGGTTTCACCACAAGGCTATCTTGCTTATATGACTTGCACATATTCACCCGAAGAAAATGAGCAAGTTTGTGAATGGTTTTTGGAACGCTTTCCCCAGTTTCAGGCAATAGAAATTAGTATTTTAGCTAAATATCAGTCGCATTTAGCTAAAATGCCTTGTTATCGGATGTTTCCTCAGGATATGTTAGGTGCTGGTGCGTTTACAATACTGTTTAAAAATACTAACGAGCATGAAAATGAGCGTAAAGAAGTAGATTTAAATACAATATCTTCGCTGTATATCTACCAAAATCTGAAAAAGCAAGTTAGTTAAATTGGTGGTAGATAAGCTGTTCCACATTTAACTTGCATAATTATGGCGAACAAGATACCCACTCCACAAGAGTTTGATTTAATGCGATTATGCAATTTAGGTGTTTTTCAGCTTATTCTGGTTTAATGCCAGAATATCTAATGTTTGGAATAGTGCTGCATTTGTGAATCAGCCATCAGGAGTACACCTTTTACAACAGTTGATTTTATATTTATAAGGTTACAAAACTAGCGATTTTCATCCGATGTGGGTTTGCAGATGTTCTTGTAGAGTAGCCCTGGTTCACTACTTGCAACACACACTAGGGGTGCATAGATATGCAACGCTACTTCAACAATCAATAATTTTCTATAATTAACTTTTATGGTTAAAAACATTTTTAACCTTTTCATAATCTTAAGTTAACTAAAATTTATCCGGTATCAGCTCTCGACTTTTTGAAATAAACATTGTACAAACAAGCTAGACCGTAAAGGATACAAATTACATGAGTCGAAAAATCAGCAAAGTCTTTAAACAGTCTGGGGTAATTCCTTACAGAGTGAACAATGGCAAAGTCGAAATCTTGCTAATCACAACCCGTAACTTTCAACACTGGGTGATTCCGAAAGGAGATATTCCTAATGGCATGAGTCCGCCCGCTTCAGCAGCCAAAGAGGCGTGGGAAGAAGCAGGGGTAATTGGACAGGTAGACACTAATGAACTCGGTAGTTACAAGTACTGCAAAGGTGGCAAAACTTACCGGGTAAAGATGTATTTGTTACCAGTTGAGATGCTGAGTGAAGATTATCCAGAAGCAAGTAAAAGAAAACGGCAGTGGGTAGAAGCGGCTACAGCTATCAGGTGGGTTAAGTTTAATTCACTCAAACGAATCCTTAAAGGTTTTTTCCAGGTCAAATCTCACTTTTGTGCATTTCCAGATCCTAATCGAGTATAGAAAAATACATTAATTAAATATGCATAATTAAACATACAATAAAATCCTATTTTGTAGTCAGCGATGAATCGCTTATAGCAAGGTTTCTACTACAAACTTGAATTGATTTATGCCAGCTATATTTAAAATAACTGCGATCGCTAATTAAAAGAAGTAAACATTATAGCGTTTATCGTTTACGTGAGGTACACCCGTCCACAGGCTAAATATTCAACCGAATTAAATATTATCTGTTGCCTCAATCAAGGCACTACAAATTCCTGGTTCACTCATCGAGTGTCCGGCATCAGGAACCACAATAAATTCGGCTTCTGTCCAAGCTCGATGTAATTCCCAAGCTGATATCATCGGGCAGACTACATCATAGCGTCCCTGAATAATTACAGCCGGAATATGGCGGATACGGTCTACATTTAAGAGTAATTGATCTTCTGTTTCAAGAAATCCCTTATTCATAAAGTAATGGCATTCAATACGTGCGAAAGCTGAAGCAAATTCACTCTCGCCAAACTTTTGCATGAGTTCTGAATCTAAGAAAAGTCTACTTGTACTACCTTCCCAAATTGACCAAGCACGCGCTGCTGTTAATTGAATTTCTAAATCTGGATTGGTCAAGCGTTTGTAATATGCTGCGATCAGATCATCACGTTCATCTATGGGAATTGGTTTAAGATATTCTTCCCAAGCATCAGGAAAAATATAGCTAGCACCCTCTTGGTAAAACCATCGCAACTCTTTTTGCCTCAGCATGAAGATACCACGCAGAATTAATCCCGTGCAGCGAGAGGGATGGGTTTGACTGTAGGCTAATGATAAAGTGCTACCCCAACTACCACCAAAGACCGCCCACTTTTCTATACCTAAATGTTGGCGCAGTTTTTCTATATCACTGACTAAATGCCAAGTGGTGTTTTCTCGTAATTCAGCATGAGGCGTACTTTGACCACAACCGCGCTGGTCAAACATCACTAACCGCCATTTTTCTGGGTGGAAATATTGCCGATAAAAAGGTGGACATCCACCACCAGGGCCCCCATGCAGCAAAACGATGGGTTGACCTTGCGGGTTACCGGACTCTTCAAAATGAATAGTATGAAGGTCAGAAACCTGTAAACTACCTTCTAGGTAAGGCTTGATCGCTGGGTAAAGTTCTCGCATTTTGGATATTTTATCAGCAATGTAGTCATAGCGATCGTTCTCTACGAGATGCTCCTTCGCATTGGCAGAAGACCGCGCTGGCTCCCCAACGCACGGTCTTACCCGCCTACACAGGTTAAAAACAAGGGGCTTAAGCCCCTTGTTAATTTTCTCTTAGCCTACGGAGGATGTAGCTCCTGTTTGTGTAGCCGAGGTTTCTAACCGCTGGGGTTTAAATTGACACGTATGACATCTGTGCGCTCCTACAGCAAATTGCTGTAAACCTTTAGAAGGTAAAAGTTGTTCTCAGCGTACCGATAATCGCATCGTCGTTAGCGCTGTTTTGACCAGGAGAGGTCAACCAGATGACACCAGGGGTGATTGAGATGTTATCTGAGACGCGATACTTGTAGAAGCCTTCAAAGTGATAAGGTATATCATTACCAGCTAAACCTGGAGCTAAACCTGTTCGGTTAAACGAATAGGGTTCTGCACCAGCAAAAATACCTAAAACGTTACCTTTTTTACCGAAGTCGGGTAAGGCTACCCCAAGACCGTAACTCCAAGCTTCATAATCATCATTTGCACCAAAGCCTGTGACATCGTGATAAGAAACGAAGCCACTAATTGACAACTTATCGCTGGGTCTGAAGGCTGCTGATATCCCATAGGAATTACTGGAAGATGGGTTTACTAGGGTGTTAGCTTGACGAGTGCCTACGACGGGGTTAGCAGGATTCAAACCAGCACCGAAGTCAAATAAACCAATACTTCCAGCACCATGATACCCGTGAACGTAGGTAGCACCTATAGACAAGCGATCGCCAACACTAAAGTTCAACTGTCCAAGAGCTGCATAGTTCCCCTCTAACAAACCTTGATTTACTCCAGGATTATTAGCATTTGACGCTAAGTAGCCTACAGTCAGTGAACTTGGTTTGAAAAAACTGCCACCGCTACCAAAGGGTAAAGTCAGTGCTGCACCTGCACCACCACCAATGCGATAGATGGGACTTTCAGAAGCAAAGGTAGACAAGGCACCATTGCCACCATCATAGTCCTCAAAGTAAGGGTTGTTAGTAGGAACATAATCGCTATGAATACCTCCGGTGCCCGCAAAGTAAGCTTGGGCTGGCCCTATGGGTACGTAATACGCTAGCCAGTCTATAATGACACCGTTGTTACCATCGCTGCCAATTTGAAAACTTTGTGTGCCTTCAGCAGTATCAAGTTGATTAAAGGCTTGTGCATTCCCGGCTGCAAGACGGGTGTGTAAAAGGTCTTTACCCGTGAAGCTGGTTTGGAAGTCTAAACGTACCCTATCTTGGAAGACAGTATTGTTAGCATCGCCAGTATTACCGCCAAACACATCAGTAACGACAAAAATAGCTTCACCCACCAATTTTGTAGTAGTGGAAAACTGATTTGCTTCCAGTTCAGCACTCCGTGCTTCTACAGCATCTACTCGCCCACGCAGAGTTGCTAGTTCTGCCGAGAATTCCTCTTGCAAACGTTGGAGGGTTGCTAAATCCTGTTTTGTCACCAAATCACCAGTTGCTGTGGCAATCAGTTCATTAACCCGATCTAAACAAGCATTCAAACCTGCGGCAAACTCATAACGGGTTAGTGCCCGGTTGCCACGGTAAGTGCTGTTTGGGTATCCAGCAATACAACCGTAGCGTTCAACCAGGGATTGCAAAGCTTGGAATGCCCAGTCAGTCGGCTGTACATCAGAAAACTGAGAAACTGATGTGACTTGAGACAGTGAATTCTGGTTCTTCCCTTCACTGCTATATCGGTTAACTTCTTCTAAAACTTTATTTTCATCAGTGTTTTGGGCAACCAACTGCCGATTAACTTTTGGTTGCTCTGTTTGGATGAATATTGAAGCATTAGAAGCTATTGGTGCTTCTACCTGAGCAACTTTTGCCTTTATACCTTCAGAAGAGGCTGGTACTTTAGTAGCCATAGCCCTAGCGGAAACCAACACCGTCACTCCCAAAACTACTGGGCTTAGTACCAGAGTTTTCCACAATAGATTAGACATTTTTTATTTTCCTTTCCCAAAAAAGGCCCGAAATCACTGGCTTCAAGAAAAAGAGAACAAGCAGTTATTGTACTTGTTGGAAATCTTATCAGATTAAAGTAACTTTAAGATATGCCTCACAAAATTTTTATGGATGAAGAATCATAAAGTCTTGCAGATGCATTTTTTGCCAAATTAACGAGTTTATGGTTGTATTTGGCTCAAATTTGTGCCATTCCTGGATTTTAGCTTCTTGTTTTTGACTCTAATTTGTGGTAAATCCTTTTTATCTTTGTAAAAGTAACAGATTTCAACTAGAGTTGGCCATATTTCTAGAGAACCGTGAAATTGGCTAATCACATCATCGATAATTCTGGAAACGTTTTGCTGAAAAAAGTCGGGTTCAAACCCATAAAATACTCTTGATAAGTTCTCAGCAAACAATTGGAGTGACAGCTTACGTTCTTCATTCTGGGTAGACATTGAGGCTTTGACTACCTGCTTGTGGATAGCAGAGATTTTTTCTAGGATTTCCTCAGAGTCTTGCAACGTGACTTCTCCAGAGTAATCAAACTTGATTCCCAGGTCATCAAGATGATAAACACTGCTCTTAATCTTCTTTTTCAGTAGGCTACATATTTCCTCATTAAAGAGTTCACTAGCTAGAGGATTACGCATGTAGTTATTTCTAATATGGTTTTGGACAGCATCAACGTGTGCAGCCACAATCCCCTCTTGCTGTATCCAAATTCTGTAGATATAATCTTCAAACCTGAGTCGAGTTGGGAAAAAGGGTGGTAAGCCTAGCTGATTATCATATCCAGCGACTCCACAATCCATTCTCCAGTTTTTATTAGTAATGACAGGTCGAAAGTTGGTAAGAACATAAAAATCATTCAGGTCATTTGGACTTATTTGGTTTTGATCATTGAGATACATGTGAATAAAATCAAGTGTATCGATATCATTAGTTCCAGTGCGAAAAGTTTGGGCAATCTTGACAATCGCATTATTCATAAGAAGTCGGGTATTTAAGCTTTAGATAATAATTATGAACAGTAGAGACAAGGAATTTTGCGTCTCTACTATTTCCCATACCTTTATTTCTTAATCAGATCCAGAGCTAAATTGAGTTTCAAAACATTAACTCCAGGTTCGCCAAAGATGCCGAGAAAGCGACCATCGGTATTTTGAGCAATCAAAGTTTCTAGTTGGTTCGGCTGAAATCCTCGGGCCTTAGCTACTCGTTGAATTTGCGCGATCGCAGCTTCGGGAGTAATGTGAGGATCAAGGCTGGAACCAGAGGTGTAGACTAGATCGCCAGTCGGCTGCACACCTGCTGTTTTCAGACGAGTGAAGTCACCTTCAACCTTTTTGCTGGGGTCTGGGTCATCTTTACCTTTGATGCGTTCGAGTAATGCGGGATTACTGGGAGCCAAGTTACTAGCACCAGAAACTCCGGTTTGCAAAACTCCCCCATCATCCTTTTTAGGATCGGCTGTGCTGTAATTGGTGCTACTGGGACGACTGTTAAAATAGCGATCGCTAGTAAAAGGTTGGCCAATCAAAGCAGAACCGACAACTTGACCTGTGTTATTTGTCAGCAGACTACCATTTGCCTGAAACGGAAACGCAATCTGCCCAATGGCAATCATCGCAAAAGGATAAATAATCGCTCCAATAACCCAAAGTACCAGGGTAGAACGAACAGCTCTACCGGCTTCGCGTGCAAAACTCATAGGAACATCCCCGAAACGAGTGGAAACCAATTGACTTGTCTTCTCTGCGAGAGGCTGCGCCAACGACACGCTGCGCGAACAGACAGTGGAGGAAAGCCGAACGGCAATTTTAATTGCTGTGACAGCATACGCTTTTTTGGTAAAATTGAATAACAGTGAAATTAGCTCAACGCAGGAAGTTAACTCGCTTTCAAGGCTTATGCTAGTAGCTGAGTTGTCTGACGATAGCGGAGCGGTAGCGAGTCTGCGAGCGTCGTAGTAACGAAAATTGAGTCATGGGGTGTGGGGATGAGTACATCCTCTGGTCAACCGTAACCGCGCCCGTAAGTTCCGCAAACAACATAAGTGAACAAGCAATTGTTAGTAGTGTTGAGCGGGGGACAAAGCCCTGTCTTTTTAAAGCAGGGAATGGTTACTAGAATTTCTCCGGTACAAACATTACAAAAAATAAATAGATGGAAAGCCCTAACGTCACCATTCCTAACAGCCCCAATCCCCAAGATTGACTGCGAGAAAGTTCTTCACCAGTAGCGGCATAGACTAGAGGTGCAACCACTAGGTTGAAACACATCGCCAGGAATAAATACAGTGGTAGCTTTTGCCTACGCCATTGACACCAGATTTCAGTTATTTCTTCTAATACTTGGGATGCAGGAATATTGTGTCGGATATGAACGGGTTTCATAGTAAATTAAGACAAGGGTAAGATAATATCTATCAGTTTGATGGCAATAAAGGGAGCAAAGATGCCGCCAAGACCAAAGATCAAAATGTTGCGACGTAGCAGTTGATCTGCTGTTAAAGGTAAAAACTTTACCCCTTTGAGTGCTAGCGGAATCAATGCCGGAATAATCAAGGCATTATAAATCAGCGCCGAGACGATCGCAGATTGGGCACTCTTTAATCCCATAATATTAAGTGCGCCGATTCCAGCAGAGGCAAAGATAGTCGGAATGATGGCAAAATACTTCGCAATATCGTTAGCGATGGAGAATGTTGTCAAGGCTCCACGGGTAATTAGCAACTGTTTACCTATGGTTACTAGGTCAATTAGCTTGGTGGGGTCTGAGTCTAAGTCCACCATGTTAGCAGCTTCTTTGGCAGCTTGCGTTCCAGAGTTCATCGCCACACCCACATTTGCTTGAGCCAAGGCAGGTGCATCGTTAGTACCATCCCCAGTCATGGCCACCAGTTTACCCTGAGATTGTTCAGAGCGAATCACCTCAATTTTGTCTTCTGGAGTTGCTTCGGCAATAAAATCATCCACCCCAGCTTCCTCGGCAATCACCGAAGCGGTAATCCGATTGTCACCTGTAAGCATGATCGTCTTAACACCCATGCGGCGGAGTTGGTCAAACCGTTCCCGCAGACCAGGTTTCACAATATCTTTGAGGTAGATGACACCATAAATTTTGTCATCTTGGCAGACAGCTAAGGGTGTACCGCCTAATCGGGAAACTCGCTCATAAGCTGCGTCTACATCATCAGGAACGTTGCCGCCACGAGAACGGACAAATCCTTTAATGGCCTCTACCGCTCCTTTACGAATTTGTTTGCCATCTGGTAGATTCGTGCCACTCATCCGGGTTTTCGCGGAAAATTCCACACCCTCGGCTTTGTCGATATTGAAGTCTACCGCAGCCTGAGACTTTTCTGCCAATATCACAATTGACTTGCCTTCTGGCGTTTCATCAAACAAGCTAGCAGCTAGGGAGACTCGCGCCACATCTTCTATTGAGTGATTATCCAGAGGAATAAACTCATCAGCCATCCGGTTCCCCAAGGTGATTGTGCCTGTCTTATCCAGCACCAAGGTGTTGATGTCGCCGCAGGCTTCGACTGCTCGACCAGAGGTAGCAATGACGTTAAATTGGGCAACCCTATCCATCCCAGCAATACCGATCGCACTGAGCAAACCACCGATAGTTGTAGGAATTAAAGCTACCAGTAGCGAGATGAGAATAGCAACGCTAGCACCCGCCCGTAAACTGTTTCCCGCCTCAGCCCCAAAGGCCGTGCTGATAAAGCTGGCAATGTATGCAACAAATGGGGGCATTGTCGCCACCACAATCAAGAACACCTGTGTTAACACTGCCAACAATACCGTTAAAGCAATCTCGTTGGGAGTCTTGCTGCGTTCTGCCCCTTCTACCAGGGAAATCATGCGATCGATAAAGCCTTGTCCAGGATCGGCACTAATTTTAATTGTCAACTCATCGGAGAGTAGGCGTGTACCACCTGTCACCGAACTAGCAATATCTGTACCTGGTTGCTTCAGTACAGGGGCAGATTCTCCAGTAATTGCAGACTCATCCACCGAGCCGATGCCTTTAATTACATCCCCATCGGCGGGAATCATATTATTTGCACTGACTTTTACCAAATCGCCCCGTCGCAGTTCCGTAGAATTGACTTGTTGTACAGAACCATCAGGGAGGATTTTATTAGCGATCGTATCCGATCGCGTCGAGCGCAGTGAATCAGCCTGTGCTTTACCCCGTCCTTCAGCTACAGCTTCCGCAAAGTTGGCAAAAACGAGTGTAAAAAAGAGAATGAAGGTAATCAACCCGTTTAATAAACGTTGTTGATTGATATCCGCCTGAATTGTGCCAAACAAATTTGGGTTAAGGCTAACAAGAAAGGTGACAATTGTCCCCACCCAAACAACAAACATAACTGGGTTTTTGACAGTAATTCGCGGATCGAGCTTAATAAATGACTCACGAATTGCTCTCTGGTAAAGTCCCCGCGTATCCACCTTGGGGGTGTGCTTCCGCGAGTCACGAGTTCCAGATGCAATACGGGGCGAAGGAGAATCAGTAGTAGTGGGCATACATTAAATTTTGGGAATGGGAACTGGGGAATGGGGCATTGGAAGATAAGGTGGATGAATCCAGTTCCGAGGTGGATGAACGGAGTTCCGAGGTGGATGAACGGAGTTCCGAGGTGGATGAATGGAGTTCCGAGGTGGATGAACGGAGTTCCGAGGTGGATAAATGGAGTTCCGAGGTGGATGAACGAGTCTTTAAGCCAATGCTTTAACTCCAAACTCCTAACTTCTAACTCCTAACTCCTAACTCCAAACTCCTAACTCCCTAGCCAATGCCTTTAGCGATAAAGAAAGCTTCACCAATGGGCCCCAATGCTAATACTGGGAAGAATGTAAGTGCGCCCAGGATTAAAATCACGCCTGCGGTAACGCCTGTAAATAGTCCGGTATCCGTTCGCAATGTACCAGTCGTATAAGGAACAGCTTGCTTACGAGACATACTATCTGCTAAAAATAGCAAACCCAAAATTGGGATATAGCGTCCAGCTAGTAAACTGAAGCAGGTACTTAAGTTCCACCACAAAGCAGTTGCAGTGGTTTTTGCACCCGTAGCGATCGCAATTGGAGACGGTTGTGAATCTCCCAAACCTTCAAAGCCAGAACCGTTGTTAGCAGCAGCTGAGGCATATTCGTAGATAACTTGAGCAAAGCCGTGAAACCCCGGATTACTAATTCCTGATAGTTGATCGGGAAACGCCAAGGCGATACCTGCGGGAATCATAATTGCGATCGGGTGAACCAGCAGAATCAGGAAACTAGCAAGGACAACCTCGCGCTTCTCAATCTTGCGTCCCAAAAATTCTGGTGTGCGTCCCACCATCAACCCCGTAGCGAATACAGCCAAAATCAGGTAAGCGAACAAATAAGCGGTTCCAGTACCCTGTCCACCCCAAATAATTTGCAGGAACATATTAGAAAGGGTAATAAAACCGCCGTTGGGCATAAAGGAGTCGTGTAAACTATTGACTGCGCCGCACATAGTACCAGTTGTACTCGTTGCAAATAATGCAGATTGTGCCCAACCAAACCGGACTTCTTTACCCTCTAAATTCACTTGCTGACTACCCAGCAGTGCATTCACAGCCGGATTGCCGTTGTATTCACCAATGGCAGTAACGATGACAAATACTAAATAGAGAACGCCTACCATGCCGTAGACTAACCAAGCTTGCTTAGTGTTATTCGCAAACAACCCATAAGTGTAGATTAGGGATGTAGGAATCGAAAGCATCGCCACGATTTGAATTAAGTTAGTAAATCCGCTCGGATTTTCAAAGGGGTGTGCCGAGTTGATGGCGAAAAAGCCGCCGCCGTTTTCCCCTAATTGCTTGATAATTTCATAGTGAGCAACAGGGCCACGAGCGATCGCTTGACTGATATTCGGATTTTCCAAAGTAGGGAATACAACTGCACCCCCCAGTGTTTCGGGAACGCCAGCTGCCATTAAGACAATCCCGCCCACAATACAAATAGGCAGCAAAATTCGGGTAATCGAGCGAATTAGGTCTACATAAAAGTTGCCTAACGATCTACCAGTCAATCCCCGAATAAAAGCAATTCCTACCGCCAAACCAGTCGCAGCAGAGGTGAACATGTGATAACCAAGTCCCCACATTTGGCTGCCATAGCTCATGTAGGTTTCACCAGAATAGTGCTGCTGGTTGGTGTTAGTAATAAATGAAATGGTAGTATGCAGCGCTGTATCCCAGGTTGGGGCATCTATCTTGTTTGGGTTTAATGGTAGCCATCCTTGATTCATGATGATGAAGAAAATCAGCAACCCCATAGCTAAGTTGCTATACAAGATTGCCCGCCCATACTGCCAACCCGTCATATTTTCTTTGTTTTTAACACCAACCAAGGCATAAAGCACTCGCTCAACCGGATTCAAAATTGGGTCGAAAAAAGTACTTTGCTCTAGGTAGACACGCGCCATATAGCGCCCAAAAAATGGAGTAATCGCTACTACAATTAGTAGCGTCAATACAATTTGAATCCATCCTTCTAGCATTGGATTATTTAAACTCCGACATAAATAAATTTCAGATAAATATCAAATACTTATTTGCCATAAATCAGAAAAAATGAATTACATTGGCATTCTTAACGGGACTATAACTATGTGCTTTCTCAATCAATCATCGAGCTTTTTGTTGGAGAACACAAGGTGTAAATTAATATTTAAACTAGCCTATACAAAGAATATACTTGTTTATATATACAAGTCTTCAGAGCGTTTATATTGATATATATCTGCAAATATAGAAGGACAGCTAAATGTTAAACAAACACCTATTTTGCGCCCAGACGGGAGCATCCCACTTTGGCGAATAGCCTATAAACTGAACCCGGATTTCTCACTTGGGAGAAATCCGGGTCAAGCCTTTACATAAAGGTATCAGATTAATCTAAAATCTAAAATTGGCAGAATCAGGACTCTAATTCATAACTCATGACTGATTTTGGCGACAAATTCCAAACGCGGAAGTGTAGGCGTGTAAGAAGGTTCTACCACCAACAGGGCCGATTTCACCGCCACAGAAAAAGCCGCCTACAGGAATATCACTGAGGTAGCGGCAAAATAGTTCAGAATCAAAATTGGGTTTACCATACAGTCCTTCTCCTCGCCCCAGACAGGCAAACATTAAGGCAGCTACGGCAGAGGGTTCAGATTCTCGTTGGTGTTGATAACTTTGGAGAAGTAATTCTAAGTCTTCAGCAGAGGCTTGGGCATCACGGAGGTGGAATTGCAGCCTTTGACCAGGACGGACACGATCGCCAATTGCGATCGCCCCAGCTGTTGGATCGACCCCAAGAATACCACGAATTAAAAAGTCTCCTTGCTGCAAAGCCAGCTTAAACTCATCCATCGCCACACCAACAAACAGAGAGTGCTGTGCTAAAGTCCGTTCGTGTTCGCTAAGACTGGCAATCAAATCTCGTAACACCACTAGAGGCACTTTTTCATCTAACTCCAGAATAATATTGCGATCGGCTTTTGTAACTTGCAATGGTTTGCCAATCGGTCGGCATCCTTGGGCTACAATCGTTTCCAAAACAATATTGCCGGTCAAGGCTATGCCGATAGTACCCTCACGATATAGGCTTTGGTGTTCCTCGCCCTCAGTATCGTTACAAAAAAGGGCAACACGACCATTCATGCCCCCACCGCTAGCCTGTCCTCCCACTATCACCGATCCTGGATAAGCAAAATCCAACCCCTGCAACAAATCGTTGATTCCAGAGGCGAAGGAACTAGACAGCAAAATGAACTGGGGTGTCGGTGATGCTGGCACACCAATCAAATCAACCCAAGCATCTGGAGAACTATCTAAGTCAGGTAATTCTTCAGCAACAACATGAAAAACTTGAACCTTCACCCCTGGAAGGTGTGCTAAAGTCAAGCTAATAGCTGGTTCAGCTTCCAGTTCTTGGGTTTCTCCGTTAACTGTCGTCCCAATCACACCTCCACCACTACAGCCAATTAGCACTGGTACAGAAAGTTTCTCAGCTAACAAGGGTAACAATCGGGAATACTCACTTGTAAAAGCAGACGAAATGAATACCAGTCCTAGATCCGCAGGTGCTGTTAACGATGAGACAGCTCGTTCCACCACATCTGTAACGGCGGCTTCCAAAGAATGACGGGTTGATAGGGCGTTTGCCCACTGCATTTGGTCTGCCATGAGTTTTGAGCTTCTTTCTCTTTTTGGGCTAGTAGGTTTTGAGCTTTATATTTTGGGAACAATTGCATCCTACAAAAATTAGTGCTAGTCTTTTGCCTCCTCCATCCCAAGAGGCTGGGGTTGTCATTCCCTAATAGATGCATCTAGATATATTGTATGATTGTTTATCTATGCTACTAATTCCATAAAATATTAAAAAATAAAGATGAATGCATTATAGATGCGGCAGTTTACTGTATTGGTTATAAATCAATAGGCTAAAGTACTAACTTATGAGCTGAATGGTTAGAATGGTTAGTAATCAAGCTAAAATATGCCATTTCTGAAGTTTTTCTATACTAGTATTAACAACACACAACGAGACTAAAGCAATGACCAACATCCAAGAAACAGGAAAGAGCGACATCCAAGAGAAAATCCAAGAAGAAGTAGAGCAAGCGCGTACTGTCTGTGATATTAGCGGTAGCAGTTCACCAGAGTGTGCTGCTGCTTGGGATGCAGTAGAAGAATTGCAAGCCGAAGCTTCCCACAAGCGCCAAAGCAAGCCAAAAAACTCTTTAGAACAGTATTGTGATGACAACCCAGATGCAATTGAATGCCGAGTTTACGACGACTAAAAATTTAGACAACTAAATTTTATCAAATAGAGAGATTGAGGAAAGGGAATTAAACAATTTACTATCTAATACCTTTTCCAAAAATCTTTGTAACAAATGAATTGACTGTAGGGGCGTACATCTGTATGCCCCTACAAACGTATTTACAGTATAAATTCCGTGAAATAGTATAAGTTGGGTAGCCACTTGCTTGCACAAAGAAGTTAGAGCGCAGTCTTGAGGCTAGACTTTGTGCTTTGATTAAACTGTTATGTAATTATAGATAGACTAATAGCTAGGTAATAGCTTACAGTTTGTCAGTTATGGATTTTGTTCTTGGTTAAAAATGTTTTATTTATCATTTGAGAAAAACTATGGACTATAACGTTTGGTTTCGCCCTTTCGTCTGGATGGATTACCGACTGGCAGTATTATTCCTGGTATTTATTCCGCTAATTCTTCTAATTTGGGCATTTGTGCAAAAAGTGGAAGCCATACAACGCTTATTGGGTATATACTGGCGAGTATCAAGCCTGGTAGCAATCACGATTTACTTAATGATTGCCCAGTATCCAGTTAGCTTTATTTCTGGGTTGATAGCTCAGATTTTGATCCCGATTTCGCTGTGGTTCTGGGTGGATGTCAACGATGAAATTGAGTATCAAACCAGTGGCGCTTTGAAATTTATTTTTACTTCTTGGCGCTGGGCTACAACTGTTTATTGTATTTTGGGTACACTAGCCTTTATCCCTTTTTTAGGTTGTGCTTTTTCTGGTAGTGCGCTGAAGACTCCCTATTGTCGCGTTTGGTTTGAGGCTCCGTTGCTATTCAAAGAATATTTTCATGCTAATAGCAAAGCTGAGTTTTTAGGTTTTCTCGGCATAACTAGTTTAGTAATTTATGTGCTTTACTTAAGCTACTTTGTTCTGATTAAGCTGGGCAAGCAGGGACGTTCAGCCACACCACAGTAAGCATCGTTGCACCACCATACTCCTACTCTTAAAAAAATGGATTCCACTGGCAAGCGACTGGAACAATACACCGCTAAACGCCCTCAAGAAGTTCTACTTGTAACAGTAGAAATTGCTGATGAGGAAGATACAATTGCTATTTTCAAAGGCTTTTCCAGTTCTTTGATGCGTCCAACGGCATTTGATGCAGATGTACCAGTTCTACCAGATGGGGCAAACATCCTCAACATTGACCGAGTAGCGAGTCCTTACAATCCTGAAGCACCCCGTTATATTGAACAAGGAATTTCTTGGGAAGCTATGGAAACTCTATTATCAGAAGTAGGAATCTAACTAATTTGTAATGACGCTCTCTACGAGACGCTAAAAGCGAACGCGGACTCGCTACCGCTACGCTAACGTAATTCGTAATTTTGCCGAAAGACTTACTCAATTTTGTCATTTTACTATTAATCTCCTGGTGGCAGTGGTTAAACATAAATCTCAAAGTTGATTACACCAACTGGTAAAATGGGAAGCAGGTGGTGTAATTAACTAAAATGCCTACTGCTGCTCAAGTAGCAAGTTTGTATCGTATTAGCTATCAACTGACGTATATCATGCTTCAGCCTATATACCTCATTTGTGTTGATAATCGGACTCGTAATGTATACATCCTTGCTGGGTATGACGAAGAGATTGAATTCCAAATTTTACCCAACGGAGAGTTATCTGATGAGCCGAATTAATTACGATTCAATGTCTGATGTTGAATTGAAACAGTATTTTCTCAAGCATCGCGGCGATCGCGCTGCTTTTCAAGCATACTTAGACAGGCTTAATCAGCGTCCGCGTAGGATTGTTGCAAGCCCCGACGATCCCGATTTTGATGAGAAGGTTCAAGCAGCGATTCGCCAAAAGCTAGAAGCAGCTAAAAGCAGTAGTCAGAGGGCTAATACTGCGTTTGAGCCGACTGACCAAGAGTGATCTGTGAGAGCCAAAGAAAGGTTATCTACTTTTTTATGAATTATCACGACATTATTACAATGTTATCTGTGGGATAGCAATCCAATTCGGTTATTTCACAAACAAAGCAATTATTCCAGCTACAGCACTCACAAAACTGATTACTCCTACGACTGCGCTTATAATTGGGTTTTCTTTGATCAGTTCAATAAAGGCTGTAAGGTAATTTCCATAAATATCTTTCCGACTAGAGTTTGTCTTGAGTGAGCCATCGGCAGCACGTTCAACTATATTGACAAGAACATCAACCTTCCTTAGAGTTGATTGGTGAAGTTTTACGTATTGCTTATTAATAAAAGCATCCGCCTCAGTATTACCATCCAAAAAATCTCTATGTGTTATGGAGTTTTTCTCAACCAGGCTTGTTAAGCGAGGCTTTTGAATGTAGCCGACACCATAGATTGCGATGAGTAATCGAGATAAATCAACTAACTTGGATTCGTTAATTTCTTTGGGATCGCCTTGAAGAACCTTGTAACGATGTGCGATCGCTGGAAAACCATAGTTTATATCCCTCATATTCCAGTGAAGCCAGATATGAGATCCATGACGGCTTACATAGTCAAAAAACTCATCTAGCATCAGTTTCTCTAATTGATCATAGTGTTGTTCTAAGTCACTTGCTGAGTACCCTTCTCGTTCTGCTACCTGATGAATTGAAAAAGAGGTAGTCTGACCAGATTCTAGGTTCCGAACAGCAAGGGACGTAATTCTTGGCGATGAGCCATCAGGTCTGTTGTAGAAACTTTCACAGGAGTAGTGAATAACAATGACTTGATCAGCTTTACTCATCAACTCAGCAAGCTTACTTTTTGCCTGTCGATGCTTCTGTACTTTGTTCCAAGCCTGACCCATCGTGAATACTAACCTCAACTCATCTTAGTATCGAGTTTAACGTAGGCTACATGATGACTACTGGGTTGATAATCTCAAATCATGTTGCGGCAGCAGGCTAATATTTCATGGCAGCGGACGGATGAAAGCCGCTGGTGAGGTTGCCAAGATTATCTGCCACCGTTGCATTTTGCCGTTACCCTGAAGGAAGCAAGCTACAGTTTGAGTCTAAATTACCGTCTGAAACTGTCTTCAATTTTGAAGAATTATTTTGACTTTTAAATTTACAAAATGTCCCGTTCTGGATACACACTTCCCGTTTTTGCCTGTGCTGCTGCTGTTGCAGCTTTACATTGGTTACACGATCGCAAACCCCTAACTTTAGCGTCTGTAGATTTGATTGAACCGGCTCAAATCGCCGAAATCCCCATTGAACAGGTAGCAGGATTATCTGAGAATACAGCTTTAGCAATTACCCGTAGCGATCCTGGTGATAATCTCGATTTGACTAAAGATACACCGATTTGGGCATTGGTGGAATGGCGAGAACAGGGTGATGATGCTGTAATCATTAAAGGCGGGGAAGGAATTGGCAAACAGGCGAATGCTGATGACAAGCCAGCTATTTATGCTTATGCTCAAAGGCTGTTGCAAGAAAATTTGCAACAAATGCTAGCACCTGGGGAAAAAATCACGGTGACGATTATTCTACCCGAAGGGCGATCGCTTGCTGTTAGAACTTCAAATTCTGCTTTTGGTGTGGTTGAAGGACTTTCCCTTTTAGGTACAACCGGTATTTCTCAACCCTTAAGTACACCAGATCAGCTTGCAGTTTTTCGGGCGGAATTACAAAATAAAGCCAGTCTTTTTGAGACTTTAGTATTCTGTATCGGGGAAAATGGCCTAGATTTGGCGCGTAAACTAGGGATTAATCCTGAGCAATTGGTCAAAACTGCTAACTGGCTTGGCCCAATGTTAGTAGAAGCTGATGTGCTAGGCGTGAAAGAAATCTTATTATTTGGCTATCACGGTAAGCTGATGAAACTGGCCGGAGGGATTTTTCACACCCATCACTACTTGGCTGATGGACGGCGGGAAATTTTGGCAGCCCACTGTGCGATCGCAGGTTTAAAATCACCAGATATCCAAGCTGTGTTTAACAGTGCAACCGCCGAAGCCGCACTAACATACCTAAAATCGCTAGATGCTTCAACTGGTAGTGATTGGGTAAATCAAGTTTATAGTGCGATCGCTGAAACTATCGATGTTCGTTCTCAAGAATACATTCAAAGCCATAGCGAAAACGGTACAGAAGTAACAATCTGTGGCTCTGTTCTCTTTGAGCGCGATCGCAAAATTATCGTGAAGAGTAAAACTGCTGGTCTGTTGATGGGAAAATTATGTTAATTTATTATGAATAATCGTAAACAATCCAAATAAATAATCTCTTAAGTAACCACTCTAGGGTAAGTTTATCGTTTTAATACCATCTCCGACTCCCGGACTAAACAAACGCACATAACCTCGCGTTTGTAAAGGCTCTCTATACCATTATCAGCCTACCCAGGCTGAATAATAGCATCACCATAGACCACAAAGCATCTACCCTTAACAGACATAACACTCCCGTCATGAACACAGCGGTGATACCAACAGAACAAGCCCCCCAAACATTGGAAAATTTGGGGAGACTTGATCGCCAATTGATTGTAATTCTGGACTTCGGCTCTCAATATTCTGAGTTGATTGCCCGTCGCATCCGCGAGACTCAAGTATACTCGGAAGTTTTATCCTATCGCACTACTTCTGAACAATTGCGCCAACTCAATCCTAAGGGAATCATTTTCTCTGGTGGGCCGAGTTCGGTTTATGGTGATAACGCTCCCCATTGTGACCCAGAAATCTGGAATTTGGGAATACCCGTTTTGGGTGTTTGCTATGGGATGCAGCTAATGGTAAACCAACTCGGTGGGGAAGTGGCAAAGGCTGACCGAGGTGAGTACGGCAAAGCCTCATTATATATTGATAATCCCACAGATTTGCTCACGAATGTTGAAGATGGCACCACCATGTGGATGAGTCATGGAGACTCAGTTACCCAAATGCCATCAGGGTTTGAATTGCTGGCACATACAGAAAATACTCCCTGTGCTGCGATCGCCGATCACGAAAAGAAACTTTACGGCGTTCAGTTCCATCCAGAGGTGGTGCATTCCATTGGCGGTTTAGCATTAATCCGTAATTTTGTCTATCACATCTGCGACTGCGAACCTACTTGGACAACAGCAGCTTTTGTCGAAGAGGCAATTCGGGAAATTCGCGCCAGAGTTGGTGAAAAGCGGGTGCTGTTGGCGTTGTCTGGTGGGGTGGATTCTTCTACTTTAGCCTTCTTGCTGTATAAAGCCATTGGTGATAAACTGACTTGCGTATTTATCGATCAAGGCTTTATGCGAAAGTATGAGCCAGAGCGATTGGTAAAGCTGTTTCAAGAGCAGTTTCACATTCCTGTAGAGTATGTTAATGCTCGCGATCGCTTTTTAGCTAGAGTTGCTGATATCACAGATCCTGAAGAAAAACGCCGCCGCATCGGACACGAATTTATTGCTGTATTTGAAGAAACATCCAAGCGCCTCGGTCACTTTGATTATCTGGCTCAAGGGACTCTTTATCCAGATGTGATCGAATCTGCTGACACCAACGTTGATCCCCAAACTGGTGAGCGGGTAGCGGTGAAAATTAAGAGTCATCACAATGTTGGCGGTTTACCCAAAGACCTAAGATTTAAATTGGTGGAACCACTGCGGAAACTATTTAAAGATGAAGTCCGCAAAGTTGGACGTTCCATTGGTTTACCAGAAGAAATTGTCCAACGGCAACCTTTTCCTGGCCCTGGTTTGGCAATTCGTATTTTGGGGGAAGTCACGTCTGAGCGGTTAAATATTTTGCGCGATGCAGATTTGATTGTCCGGCAAGAAATTAACCAACGCGGTATGTATCATGATTTCTGGCAAGCGTTTGCTGTATTGCTGCCAATTCGTAGTGTTGGCGTTATGGGGGATCAACGCACTTACGCTTACCCGATTGTTTTGCGGATTGTTACCAGTGAAGATGGCATGACTGCTGATTGGGCAAGAGTCCCTTACGATGTACTGGAAGTGATTTCCACTCGGATTGTGAATGAGGTGAAAGGGGTGAATAGGGTGGTTTATGACATCACCTCTAAGCCGCCTGGAACCATTGAGTGGGAATAATGTAAACGGAAACAAGCGCAGAGGGTTCATCTATATCTCTGCGCGTTTTGTCTTTTGAAGAATTAATGCGATCGCGTTTACAATTAGCGATCATTTAAAACAGCATCTGTGGCTTTCGACCAGATGCTCCAAGACAGTTTTAGACCACAGGAACCTCTGACGGCTATAGTGAAGGCATTCATCTCATAGACCTCCTTCATTAGCAAGAGAAGGGTTGTCGGGTGAGGTTCGAGAGTCACCAGACAACCCCTCCCCTAAAAACCGGACATGGGATTGATTCGATAGGCAGGAGTTTCAGTATCCCTGTCACCCTATCAATTAAAATCGCCGACGAAATGCTGATCACCACCACCAAGATTCCAACCGTCAATCCTGTCAAACTGAACTGAATTTGCTTGGAAGCCACTACCGTTGTAGGTTAGCAGTCCTGCGTATTCAGCGCTGCGGATGAATACATCGTCTTTGCCATCACCATTGAAATCGCCGACGAAATGCTGATCACCGCCACCAAGATTCCAACCGTCAATCCTGTCAAACTGAACTGAATTTGCTTGGAAGC
>JAHCSU010000320.1 GCA_023522315.1 Nostoc sp. CCCryo 231-06 | reverse complement strand
AACACTCTTTCCCTGCACGTCGCTCTTCTGATCACATCTCAACTGTTTGAGGTGATTTATCCCACAAAGAGTAAGCCCTTTCTTGCTTGTTCCATTGCCCTAGTTGGTTTTGTCTTTGTTGCAAATGAGAAGTCGCATTATCTAACTTGTTTGCCGTCTGTTCTACTTGGGCAACCGCTAAATCGTATTTACCATTCCAACTGCGAAAAGGATTTTTTTGCATAGCTTCAACGGTTGCTAACTGCTCTGCTTGTTGGCTTCCTAAAGCGTTGATATGGTCTGTAATCTGTTTAACTTCCGACTCAACTTTTTGTCTATCAACTTGGGCTGGTGGGCCCGGTGGAGGAGAGTTTAGGTAATTAGTGATATTTTGATGGAGAGCTACTAAATCTCTATCGCCCAAGTTACCTAGTTGCTCAACGACCATCAATTGTTTGTAATGCGCCTGAAAATCTTTGGTCATGACTTCAATAGCTTTATCTGTCAATGGTTCCCCTTGTTTAAAATTATTTCCAGTTTGAGAAATGCGGTCAAGATGTTTTTGGGATTTGCCTAATTCTCTTGCGGCTTTATACCAATCGCGCAATGTGTTTAGCGACGGGCTAGAAGAATGGAGAGTGGCAAGCATTTCGTCGGTTCGCCGATCAACGCGCTCTACTACTTGCTGAAAAAGCTGCATTGGATCTACCGATTCTGCCGTAACTGTAGCAGAATCGGTAGAAGGCACAGGAGAAGTTTGGCGAAAGCTCAAAGAAGTAAAAGCCTCTTTGTTTATTGGTAGCGCTTCTACTTGCCCGGTCACAACAGTCTCGTTAACACTTTGTATGGGTTCACTGACTGGACTACTCACAGTTGGAATTGGTTTTTCTACTTTGGCTGTATTTTGAGGTACGCTTTTGAGTTCGGCGGGAGTAGATCGGTTTAACCCAATATCAAACAAACTCAACTGAATTCCTTGAGGGTCGGCTTTTAGGGCTTGAGTGCCAGTAGAAGACTTACCTACTGATGATTTAGATTTAGTGGGTTCAGTTATTGTTG
>JAHCSU010000032.1 GCA_023522315.1 Nostoc sp. CCCryo 231-06 | reverse complement strand
CTCAGAATGAATTCTGAGTCTAATAGCGAAAGTCGTCTAAAGACGACTGAGAAAATCCAAGATTGTCTACAAGCGATCGCGAATTGTTTTGAGTTGATCTTGAGTCTTAATTGGTTCAATTCGGTATTAGGCCAGTTAGCTAAATCATTGCAGGGGCATAACAATGTCGGCATCCCAACTCAAACCAGTAGGCAAGGTATGCTCTAACTTCTTGTTTGGTTGCCACATCACAATTTTAGATTTTAGATTTTAGATTAATTTGAATCAATAGTTAAGAATCTTGACTCCTGACTTCTCCTTCCCCTCTATTTGGCAACGGGTAACCAAGCCTGCTGAGATTGAGAACATGACCACCTGTAACTAAATACACAGTATTACTGAGTACACCTAGCTGGCGGACTAAAGAACCCAGGCGATCGCGGAACGCCCTCCCAAGGGGATAAGCTGGTATCACACCCCAACCTACCTCTTCTGCTACAAACAGCATATCAGCAGCCACCAGATCCACCGTCTCTAATAACTCTGCAAGAATGTTTTCCCAGCTAGATTCGTCCTCTTCTAAAAGATTAGCAACCCAAGTTCCTAAAGAATCAACTAAAAGACAAGTAGAAGGTTTGGCATCGGCGAGGGTAGCAGACAGTTCCACAGGTACAGATAAAGTTACCCAGTCTTGGGGACGACGTTGTTGATGTTCTAAAATGCGTTGATGCCATTCTTGGTCATCTGGGTTATCGGTGGCTGTTGCTACGTAAACAACTGCTTTTCCTGACTGCATGGCCAGACTTTCCGCCCATTCACTTTTACCAGATCGTGCTGGCCCTGTTACTAAGATGATTTTATCCAAAGTTGTTTCCTGAATATTTTAACAATATGCCTACGATTGCAATTTATCACCCCAGTTTTTTACTTTATCGGCAAAATTTTTAGTTTCAAATAACTTTTAAGAGATAAAATTAGCACCAGCATCATTGATGTCACAATTGGCAAAAGCCGAAAATCTCAACAACCCCATTCTTAATTATTCAACACCATCGGGGACAGTAAACTTTAGGATATCTTTATGAACGCAGGCTTAAAACGCATAGAAGCAACTCTACACGATTTAGGGAATCGCGGCACTGCCTCTGCCGCCGAAGCTGGTGATTCCACAACAAAACGGCCTTTCTCCTTTAGAATCAGTGTCGGAGCCAACGAACCCACAGAAAGTACACAAAATCAATCCTCTCAGGAAGAACAAACAGTTGACACTGAGAGTGATTATCCTGCTGAACAAGATTTCTTTCCTCACCATGAGTCTGTTCAGACCTTTCAAGCAGAAGAGGATGGTAGCAAAACACCCAGCCTACCCAAGTTGAAAACTCCGAGCTTTAGTAGCCATCGCCACGGAGCAAATCCAGCATTGGCGATGAATTTATTGCAAGAAATTCAGGAAACTGTCGCTGGTTGGCAAATAGAACTGCAAAATATTTTGAAGCAAATTCAGGATATTTACTTAGAAGGGCCAATTGTCAATGGCTGGTTAGAATCCAATCCCAAGGAACCAGAAGCAGGAGGAACTGCAACACTGCGCCATGCAGAAGTTGACCGCCTGATGAACTACGTAGAAGAAATTTGCGCCACTGGTGAGAAAGTATCTTATCAATCATCTATTACTGGCTACCGTCTCTGTGGTATAGACGATACTGGTAAAGTCTGGTCGCGTCCATGTCCAGCAGATCAGGTTCCGAATGTTAGTATGGCGATCGCTCGTTATCAAAAGTTACGTCAACTGTTAGGACGCAAGCAATCTTTGGAAACCCGCCTGAGTCAACTGGCCCAAACACTTGTAGTTTTACACAGTCATATTCAACAAACGTAAAGTTTTAAAGATTATTTCCGAAGAAACTCGGTTGGTGGGTCGGTAATTTTTAGTTTAGATTAACTCTCAGCAGGTGTGCCTTGGATTTAAGATTTTTATCTAAAATCGTTCGACTGAGCCTACCCCTTCCCTGCGGGACGCTGCGCGAACGGGGATCTTGCTACGCGTAGCGTCTGTCTGCGACACGCTACGCGAACGTAGAGAAGCCGAAGTCCCAAATCTCAAATCCAAAATAAAATCTATGCCAGACACCCAAATCTCTGCCATTATCTGTACCCACAATCGAGATACCTATTTAGGGGCTGCAATTGATAGTCTTTTAGCGCAGGATTTTGCTGCTGACTTTGAAATTGTAGTGGTTGATAATGGATCTAGCGATCGCACCCGTGAGGTTGTAGAACAAAGGGCCCACAATCCGCACCTGAAGTATGTGTTTGAACCCACCATTGGTTTATCTGTCGCCCGCAACACAGGTGCAAAAGTAGCTAGTGGTGATATTCTTGCTTATTTAGATGACGATGCCGTTGCGAGCAAGGGCTGGCTACAAGTTTTATATTTTGCCTATTACAATAATTCTAAACTAGCGATCGCAGGTGGCAAAGTCACTCTTCTATGGCCCCCAGAAATCGAACAACCACGGTGGCTATCTCCAGGGCTAGCTGCAAATCTGGGTGCATACGATTTGGGTGACAGTATCATCTACATCGAGCAACCTGGCTTAACACCTAGAGGCTTAAATTACTCCATCCGCCGCAGTTTTCTAGAAGAAATTGGCGGTTTTGATCCTCATCTCGGTCGAGTGGGAAAAAACCTACTATCAAATGAAGAACTGCAAATGACTGAATTTGCCCTACAGCGTAATTGGCAAGTCGCTTATCTTCCCGAAGCGCTGGTTGCTCACAATGTTGCTCCAGAACGCCTCCAACGCTCCTGGTTTTTAAACCGGGGCTGGTGGCAGGGTATCAGTGAATGCTATCGAGAACAACTCGCTGGTAAAGCCGGAATCGCTCAATTGCAACGAGGTAGCGAACGGTTTGTGCGCGGCTTGTATAAGGCATTGCAATATTTTTCTGATCCAGCAGAACGGTTTGACAAACTTGTATATGCTTACGGTCAGATTGGTTACTTAAATGCTGCTATTCAAGGTCTTTTATCCACATCAAATAAGAAATAAAGAAGAATATAAAATTCAGAATGCTTTTCTCTTGGGTATAGAATCCGCAATCATATTCAAGTCCATTCTAACTCCTAACTCCTGTACAGATGCGATTAATCGCGTCTCTACCCCTAACTCCTAACTCCCAAATATATGTCATCTAAAATACCAGTTTCTGTATTAATTCCGGCAAAAAACGAACAAGCAAACTTGCCTGCTTGCCTTGCTAGCCTCAGCAGAGCAGATGAAATATTTGTAGTAGATTCTCAAAGTACTGATAACAGCATTGAAATTGCTAACAGTCACGGTGTCAATGTCGTACAATTCAACTTCAATGGACGCTGGCCCAAAAAGAAAAATTGGTCTTTAGATAATCTACCTTTTCGTAACGAATGGGTATTAATTGTAGATTGTGATGAGCGCATTCCCGCCGAACTTTGGGAAGAAATTGACCAAGCAATTCAAAACAATGAATATACAGGTTATTATCTCAACCGCCGTGTATTTTTCTTAGGAAAATGGATTCGTTATGGCGGGAAATATCCCGATTGGAATCTACGTTTATTTCAACATAAAAAAGGTCGCTACGAAAACCTACATACAGAAGATATTCCCAATACTGGTGATAACGAAGTTCACGAACATGTGATTTTGCAGGGCAAAGTTGGGTATCTCAAAAATGATATGCTCCACGAGGACTTCCGCGACCTTTATCACTGGTTAGAACGACACAACCGCTATTCCAACTGGGAAGCCAGCGTTTATTTTAATATTCTCACAGGTAAAGATGATAGCGGCACTATTGGCGCGAATCTATTTGGTGATGCAGTCCAAAGAAAGCGCTTTTTGAAAAAAGTGTGGGTACACCTGCCATTTAAACCCATTTTACGGTTTGTTTTATTTTATATTATTCAACGCGGTTTTTTGGATGGCAAAGCCGGATATATCTATGCACGCTTACTGAGTCAATATGAATATCAAATTGGCGTTAAACTCTACGAATTACGCAACTGTGGTGGTCACTTAAATACTGCAACTACCCCGAAAGAAGGAGCAGGCGAACAAGAGAACAGGGGAGCAGAGGGAGAGATGTTGACCATTGATTCTTAACTGCTAACTTCTAATTCCTAACTCCTAACTCCTAACTCCTAACTCCTAACTCCTAACTAAATGAGTAATGACCAACCTTTCGTAGATTTACGCAAATATGACCAATCTTGGTTTGATCGGGGGCGTCCAGCTTGGTATATTTTATTATGGTGGCTTGTACAAGCGATCGCCTTTCCCCTGACTCCTCAACCGTTAAATATTCTGCGTTGTGCTTTGCTACGACTATTTGGCGCTCATATCGGTAAAGGCGTATTAATTCGACCCACCGCCCGCTTCACCTACCCTTGGAAAGTTACCATTGGCAACCACAGTTGGATTGGAGATAACGTAGTTTTATATAGCCTCGATCAGATCCGCATCGGTGAACACTGCGTAATTTCGCAAAAAAGTTACCTGTGTACTGGTAGTCATGATATCCAAGACCCTGCCTTTGGGTTGAAAACAGCGAGTATCACCATTGACAATGGTGCATGGGTAGCAGCAGATTGTTTCGTTGGGCCGGGAGTGCAAATCGGCGCTAATGCTGTGATTGGCGCTCGTAGTAGTGTTTTTACTAATATGCCTTCTGGGCAGGTTTGTTGGGGAAGCCCTTGTCGTCCCAAGACGGTTCGGATAAAACTTGATTCCCCCATAACCCCATGATTTGATGGATAGGCACCGAGTTTCAAGTTTGCTTACCCGTCACGCAGACAATGGATTTGGGCAAGCAAAACGGTAAGTAGCAGTGGTAATATGTTTTCATGGCTGCTCTAATCCTTGCTATTGATGAACAAACTATTGGATGAAACGCTGTCAATCAAAATTGCTGAAAGTATAAACAGCAGAGCTAGCACTCCGTTTGATAATGCTTATAAAGCAGCATTATCCACTGAGGGAGCAAGATATATTCAGGGATTTTTAGCTTTTGCGGGGAAACCATACAGACCGATTGAACACGGTTGGATTGAGATAGGCGACGCTTCCGATGTCCGTATTGTCGATCCTACATTACCGCACCTAAACAAAAATCCCCAAGAACTTTGGTATTTTGCAGCACAAAGGCTGACCGTTAAAAAACTGAAAGCCATCATTGAAGAATCGAAAGAAGATTATCCAGAAGATGATCCATTACCAATCTATGGCGATCCACCTTATGAATATTACGGTGATGTCATGTTAGGTGGTCAAGACTACTTGGCAGCATATCAAGCCGCAGAGGCTAAATGCCGAGAAATCAGCGAACTCAACCCTGAGAGTAACTAAGGAGATTGAATTAAATAATTTGTAATTAGGAATTATTTAATTCGATTTTCCATCGCTGCCAAAGTATTCCCTATAGCTGCAAATTTTGTCTCCACGCACATCAAAAGAAACTGCTACCCGATTTTTGTAAGGCTGTCCGAACAAAAGCCCCTCATCCCGAAACTCAAAGACAGCCGTCGTTTCACTGCTAGTAACACGGTCTAGACTAGTCAGGTTCAAACCAGAACTGAATGATTCAGAAACGTACTGGAAAAATTCTCTAGCTCGCTCTTTTCCCACATTCAAACCGTGGAATTTTGCCATTGGAAACCAAAGGGTAAAATCTTCTGTGAGCATGTCTAACAATGGTTCCCACTCTCCTGTTGCCATACCATGCGTCAGATTCTCAAATGCCTGCCGAGCAACTTTTAAAGTATTTTCTGAATCTTGCATCATTCTCACTCCCGACTGGAGATAAACTAATACCGTGTTACTTAAAATCTCACAACTACTTTGCCACAATTCTGGCCACTGAGGAGATATTCTACAGCGTCGGGTATAGATTCTATGCCTTGAAACTGTGTTGGGTCAACGGCAACTTTGAGTCTGTCTGTGTAGAACAGGTTTAAAAGGCGATCGCGTGCCTCTACCATATATTCTTTATAATGAGGCATGAGAAAGCCTCTCACAGAAGCAGCTTTCCAAAATAGCTGATGATAAATGCGTGGTTGTGTAATTTGCTCTACATTCTTGCCGTATTCGGAGATAAAACCAACCACTACTAAACGTCCGCGCACTGCCAAGTTTTCAACGCAAGTATCAAATACTGCTTTGCCTACACACTCAAAAATTAGATTAATCCCATTGGGGTATTCTTGCTTGAGGACTTGATTGAGGTTTTCTGTGCGATAGTTGATAATGCGATCGCACCCTAATTCTCTCAGTAACTTTACTTTCGCCTCAGAGCTGCAAGTACCAATGACATGATTCCCGGCTAACTTTGCCAATTGCACCGCAATATGACCAGTTCCCCCTGCTGCTGCTGTTACTAAAACCACTTCATTACTTTTCATCTCTCCCACTTGTTCCAATGCAACCAAAGCTGATACACCTGTAGGTATTAGTGTTAGTAACTCTGGTGTCATTTCACGCACCTTTACTCCTAAGTTCGCATCGATAAGCTGATATTCTCGATAACCGCCACCACGCGCCGTAGTTATTACACCATCACCTATTTGAAAATCTTTAACATTTTCACCTACAGCAACAACTTTTCCCACTGCTTCCACGCCCAAGTCAAAGGGAGGAATCAAGTTAACATAGGGAACATCACCACGACAAAGTAAGGTGTCAAAGCCACCGTTAACGCCAGCAAATTTGTTTTGAATTAAAAGTTCATTAGACGCAGGTTTAGAAATAGGAATTTCGACAATTTCAACGGCAGATTTAAAATCTTGATTAAGTTGTTTTACTATTAACTTTTTGTAAGTTTTTGCGTTCATCTACCCATCTTATTTAAGAAATATAAATGTAGGGTGCTTTAGGAGAAAGCATAACGCACCATCAACAATCTAAGGTGCATTATACTAAGCTTATAAAGCTTTATCCCACTTTAATTGATGAGCTAAACCATACTTGATAAAATCTTCTTCTTTAGCTTTATCGCTTTTACCAAAAACACCTAAGCTGTAAGGATTATCTTGCATCCGTTGTGTAACTTGCTCTTTTTCAAATCGGATAACTTCCGCTCTAGGTTTATCCGGTTTAAAAAAGTCTTTTGGGCGGCATCCATGCAGTAATTTCCTACTGCCCAAACTGCGTACAGAGGATAGCCAAAACATTTCAAATCATCTAAAACCCAACGATGATTCAACTCAGCAGAACCTACGTATCTAGTACGGGCTAACCATCTTTCCATCAAGTGAGAACCGTCTTCTTTAATGATGAAACCTTCCTGAAATCGGATCATTAAATCCGCTTTTCCAGCTTCACCAAAACCAGCAACATTACACAGAATTAAATTTTTGACCCGTTCTGGGTAAGCTGCGGCTACTTCTCCAGAAACAAAAGCGCCTGTGTGGTTTCCCAGGATGTTTGTTTTTTCAATACCTAACTCATCTAACAGGGCAATAACAGTTTTAGCGTAATCTGCCACTGAATACAATTTTGGTGGTTTGTCAGAATCACCAAAACCCATAAAATCCATCGCCATCACGCGGTACTTTTTTGCCAAAATGGACATTAATTCACGATATTCGTCACTACTGCGGGGGTTCATGTGCAGTAATAACAAAGGCTCTCCTTCACCGCCGATACGATAAAGAATCTGTCCATCTTCAGTGTCTAAAAAAGCTCGCTTGATTGGTTTATTCATAGTACCCTGAAAAATTTAGGATTTATATCAGCCTTTATTTAACTTCTTTAGCAAATTACCTTTTCTGTGCTATGACCTGTAACCATTCAATCAGGGGTCTTAAGGTTCCTGGCAATGCTGCTTCACTGACAGTTACCGTATGCTGCTTGCCGTTATCTTCTACTGTTAACTTATACTGAAAGCGATCGCTCTGGGGATTTGGCGAGGTAATTAGTTCCGGTAGTCTAAATAAATCAGCAACTTCCACCAGTCGGACAAGTGTGCTGGCTTCATTTGGCGGGAGAGTGTCTGTATCAACGGTTGTTTTCTTGGTAATCCCAGCAAAGCCGCCCGTGCGTTCAAAAGATATCCGCATTTTTTTGCTCTCTGTTGCGCTACTTAGTTGGGAGAAATACAAACACTGGGAGATGATAGTTTTCACCTCCCAGTTTAGCAATAACAAGTAGTACATCTAGTAGTAATTCGTAATTCTTAGTTAAGATACTTAGAGAAAGGCTTGATAAGCTAATCGTCATTCATTTTTCCAGAATGATTCGCTTGTAGTAGGGGCTTCAGCCCTACCTTTATGCAACTTAAATGCCGATTAGCTTACAGGCTATTTCTAATACTTTACTCTGTGCCTTAAAGAATACATGCTTGGACGATTTGATATAAAACTTAGATGTTATTAGGAGTTAAACCGCGTCCATCTTGAAAACTGTAGTTATTTCAGTATGAAAAGAAAAAA
>JAHCSU010000319.1 GCA_023522315.1 Nostoc sp. CCCryo 231-06 | reverse complement strand
AATCATCATCTGACAACAGTTTGACCTTCTGTACTTCATGGGAGGTACGGAAACCATCAAAGAAGTGCATAAACGAAACTCGTGTCTCTAGGGTAGCAGCATGAGCAATGAGAGCAAAATCTTGACTTTCCTGCACCGAAGCGGAACACAGCAGGGCAAAGCCAGTAGCACGAGCTGCCATCACGTCGCTATGATCGCCAAAAATTGATAACGCATGGGTAGCCAAAGAACGGGCGGCAACGTGAACCACAGCGCTAGTTAGTTCACCAGCAATTTTGTAGAAGTTGGGTATCATCAACAATAATCCCTGAGATGCCGTGAAGGTAGTACTCAGGGAGCCTGTTTGCAATGCTCCATGTACAGCACCAGCCGCTCCCCCTTCACTCTGCATCTGCACGACACTGGGAATAGTACCCCAGAGGTTGGGACGACCTTCTGCTGACCAAGCATCTGCCCATTCACCCATTGCTGAAGAGGGGGTGATGGGATAAATGGCAATCACTTCATTTAATTTGTAAGCAACACGGGCAACAGCCTCATTCCCGTCGATGGTTGCAAAGGTTTTGTTCATAATATGATTTTGTCCCCGCCTGTAAACTGCATTATCAGAAGGTGTGAATATAAGAATCAGAAATAGCCAGTACTAGAAAGTAAGTGTATTATCTGCATTAAAGATTTATCGGTAGAATTTACTCCGTGTTTAAAGGATAATTTATTGATGGCTTTTGGCTGTTAAGTTAACTTTCAATAAATACTGCATCTATTAATATCTCATCTGCAATACCGCATCTATTAATATGTATTAATAATGTACTCAATCACGAAAGTCTCTCTTTGATAAGACTTTCAGGTAATTTATTATTTTTTGTGGGGTATAGGGTCGGGAATCTCTGATATATTTTGCTTAACCGTAAGAGGTCATTTAGAAAGTAAAAATAAAATTACTGTAGTATAAGCAGGATGAGCAGTAGCTTATTCTGCTTATAGCATTTCTCGTTTACGTGAGGTACACCCGTAGGGGCACGGCAGTGCCGTGCCCTTACACTTCGCCATATAATGTTGTACCGCATGTGAATGAGAACCGCTATATACTATTTAAGATTTACTAACAAAACTCAAAACCAATTTGCTATTCAAGTATGACCTCTTTTTTAGTTTCTCTGGCAGCAATCTCAGTAATTGGTAGTATTAATCCTAATGGCTTTGCAGTGCAAATTTATCTACTGGGTACACCGAAGCCCGTTATCCGTGCATTAGCTTTTACCCTTGGGGAATATGTTGGACTTTTGATTTCAGGACTGTTAATTGCTTGGGGTATGAGACAAGTAATTCAAGAAGTTTTCAATTCTGTTGGTGAGACTATTTACGGATTACAATTACTTGTAGGAATAGGACTATTGATTGTAGGCTATAACGCACCAAAAATGTTTAAGCCTTCTACAAAAACTGTGCAACCTCATTCACTCAAGCCACTGCAAACTTTTCTCTTAGGTTTTACCATTGTTGCCGTGGAAACTCCTACTGCATTGCCTCATATTGCTGCCATCAAGCAAATGAATGATGCCTATTTTTCAATCCCAATATTTATATTAATTTGGGCATTATACGATTTGATTTTTATCTTGCCATTATTGATAATGGTTGCTGTTTATCTGGTGTTAAATGACAAGGCGATTAGTTATTTAGAACAATTTTATTTTAAAATAAATAGTTGGATTAGCAAAAGCTTACCCTTTATTTTGAGTGGGATTGGGGTTTTCTTTATTGTCAACAGTCTCATTCATTTTTTTGTTAGAGCATAGCTTATCTCATCTCAGTTTTTTGCATTGCTGCCATAAAGTTTAACCAAAGGTAAACCTCTATTGGGAATACTACTAAGAAAAAGCTGCTTCATATCGTTCGATTTCGATTTATATGATAAAAACGACCAAAATGAATGCGTGAATTACTGAAATGAGAAAGCAATCAAGCCTTTTGATAAAGCAATTAGGTATTTTGCTTATTGAATTCGACTTTATCTTTACTTTGACTTTATAAATGATATCATGTCCGCCAAATTACCCATAATAAAAGAACCCCTCCCCGCCTGCGGGGAGGGGAGACAAAGTGTAGCTTTGGCGAGGTGGGGTTCTTCACTTTTAATAAGTGATCAAGCGGACATGATATGACCTCTAAACAGCCATTTTTAAGTAAGTTTGACGAATTACGAATTGCTATTACTTGCTTGTAGTGTAGAATCTGTGCCATCGGTCTTCAACTGACCATCTTCCATATAAATGATGCGATCGGCAATATCGAGGATGCGGTTGTCGTGGGTAACTAGCAAAATCGTACAGCCTTGTTCTTTGGCTAGCTTCTGCATTATTTCTGCGACATCGCGCCCAGATTTTTTGTCAAGTGCAGCAGTGGGTTCATCCGCTAAGACAATCTTAGGATGGCTAACTAAAGCACGAGCGATCGCTACCCGTTGTTTTTGCCCTCCAGATAGTTTCTCTGGGTAGTAATTTACACGATCAGCTAAACCGACAGTTTCCAAAATGGCGATCGCTTTGGCGTTGATATCCTGATTGAGAAAATCCTCATGCAACTCTAAGGACATCCGCACATTTTCTCTTGCTGTTAAAAAAGTCATCAGGTTATGAGCTTGGAAAATATAGCCAATCTGGCGGCGAAGTTTAGTTAATTGCAGCTTTTTAGCACCACAAATTTCCTCTCCTAAGATTTTGAGACTACCTTCTTGGGCAGAACGTAATCCACCCATTAAGGTTAACAAGGTGGTTTTCCCCGATCCTGAAGGGCCAGTCATGATAACGATCTCCCCAGCCTTAATGTCCAAATTAATGTCGAATAATACTTGTTTGCGAAGCCCACCTTCACCAAAATAATGGTTTAGGTTACTAACAGAAATTACAGATTTTAAAGTAGAAAGTGTTGAATCGGGATTTACTGGTAGAGATTTTTGCAACATAACATTTTATAGGGCATTGGACATGGGAGAGATAATTACGTCTCTTGTAGAGACGCGATTCATCGCGTCTAAAAAACATCGGCAGGGTCAGCAGATCGTAACTTCCGCATTGCGATCGCCCCGGAAACACTACACATGATCACGGTCAAAATCCAAACGTGGATCGCCCGTTCCATTTTCATGAAAATAGGAAGCATCGTCGCAGCATAGGTGACTTGATACAATCCAACAGAAAGGATGAATCCAGGAAGAAAACCTAAGATAGCTAATAATAACGCTTCTTGAATTAGAACTCCCAAGAGATAGTTATCGGTATATCCCATTGCTTTGAGGGTGGCATATTCTGGCAAGTGTTCAGAAACATCCGAGTAAAGGATTTGGTAGACAATCACGATGCCAACAATAAACCCAACTCCAGTACCCAAACCGAAAATAAAACCAATGCCAGTACCTTCTTCCCAGTAAGTTCTCTCCACTTTAGCAAACTCTTCTGGAGTGAGAACTCTGACATCTTTAGGTAGTCCATTGACAAGTTGCGATCGCACTTTTTCTGGATTGGCATCTGGTTTAAGAGTAATCAATCCAACTTCGATGCGATCGGGTTTACGTTCTGGGAATAGCTGGAGAAAAGTAGAGTCACTGGTGATCACATTCCCATCGGCAGCAAAGGAAGCACCATCAGTAAACAAGCCTTTAACAAAGACAGCTTTACTATTCAGTTCCGTGTCAAATTTGCCTGTTTTCTTAAATATATCGCCAACTGCCCCGTATTCTGGACGACCTGCTTGGTCAAACAGAACTTGATATAACTGTTTAAGGTGATCCTGATTTTGGTTAATTTCGGGCGATTTGAATGCTGATTTTACCGGATCAACACCCCAAACCAAAATGGCACGTTCAAGACGTGTTTCAGGATTTCGCCACTGTCCAGTACTGATGTAGATAGGATTAACTGACTGAACACCTTCATAACCTAATGTTTGATATAGTCGCTCTCTAGAAAAGTTTTTTACAGAAAATAAAGTTTGAAATTGGGGATTAATTAAAACTAAATCTGCTTGTAAATTGCGATGAGGTTTCACAGCAGCATCAAAAAGCGCACTTTCAAATCCCAACTGAATAAACATCAGTATATCGGCAAAGGCAATACCAGCGACTGCAACAGCCAGACGGGTTTTTTCTTTCATTAACTGCCGCCATGCTAGCGGCGTTTTGCGAAATAGTTTAGGAAACATATTTAAAAAATTCCTTAATAACTCAGTGTTTCAGTTTGCTGTTCAAGATGGCGCTGTCGCATTAACAGAAATAAGGGAAGACCTAAAGACACACCAACCAAAAAGTTACAGGCAATATAAACCCAGAGATTTTGCATTTTTAGACGTGTCCCCTCCCAAAATACAAATGTCCATAAGACTAGCGATGAAACAATAACATCCATACCAAAAAAACCAGAAATTTTGTTGGCAAAGAGTTGTTCAAAAAACAGCTTTATATCAAGGCCATGCTCTAAGATAAATGGAACAATCTGGGAGTAAGGTAGAACGAAGCCAAGTACACAAAGCAGAAGATATATGATTTTAATCATGATTGAATTCACCTTATAAAAATGCTGGAATACACGAGACAGCGAACAACAACTCTATATTTCAATCGCTGTCTGTACCTGTAAGTTAGTGAAACCTGCAACTCGCTTGCTGTCTTCAGGATTGAGGCGAATTTTCACCTCAACTACTCGGCTATCAAGGTTCTCCCCTGGCTGGTTGCTGAAAACGTTTTGTCTATTCACCTGCAAACCAATTTGGGCAACGGTTCCTCGCAGTTCACCGACAAATGCCTGACTGCTAATCACTGCCTGTTGTCCTAGTTTTACTTTACCGATGTCGGTTTGATAAACTTCTGCGATCGCCATCATCTGGTTTGTTTGCGCTAAGTCTGCAATGCCAGAATCACTAATTTTTTCTCCAACTCGCGTATGAATTTTGATGATCTGTCCCGCCATCGGTGCTTTGATGTAAGCACCCGCCAACTCGGTTTGGGCATGTTTGAGTGTGGCGATCGCATTTTCAACTTCTGTTTTGGCTGCGGTGACATCTACAGGTCGGATTTCTGCAATACTGGTAAGCGTGGCTTTGGCTTCACTAACTTGCTTGCTACCAGTGGCGTTAGTGCGGGCGAGTGCTGCTTTGGCTTCCGCAAGTTGTTTGCTAGCAGTGGTGTTAATCCGGTTGAGAACTGCTTTGGCTTCGTCTACTTGCTGTTTGGCAGTTTCTACAGTTAAGCCTTTGCTGTCATACAAAGAATTAGAAACTGCTCCTTGAGAATATAGCTGCTGATAACGTTGATATTCGGCTTCGGCATTTTTGAGTTCTGCCTCTAGCTTCTTAATGCTTGCCTCTTGTGCGATTCTGTCACCTTGCCACTGTGCCTCTATACGGAATATCGCTTCCTGTTGCGCTGTTTTGTCTCCTTGGGATTGAGCTTCGAGGCGTTCAACGCTTGCCTGTTGGGCGTTAATTTCTCCTACTTTTGCTCCTGCTTCAACTTGAGCGAGTTTAGCTTGGGCAACTCTGACTTGTTGTTGGGCTTGTATTACAGCAGCTTGCAAGCGATCGCGGGCATCTAAAATTGCCACCATTTGTCTGCCTTTAACGCGATCGCCTTCTTTGACTAGAATTTGGGCAATGCGATCGCCATCCAATGCCAAGGGCGCAAACAAGCTAATTACCTCTGCTTCTGGTTCTAGCCGTCCTAAGGCAGCCACCTTTTGAATTTTTGGCGTAGTTTCAACTGGCTCAGATTTCTCAGTTTGACCAACTAGCCCAAACTGAGAAATTCCATAAATAACAATTCCACCTGTAATAGCAGTAGCTGCAATTACTAATGCAATTAACCTTTTACTGGAAGCTTTGGATGAGATTCCAACCATCTCTTTTGTCCTCATAAAAATTTTATGTTTTGTGTAAAAAATTAGCCGCTAATGATAGGTAAAAATATTAGCTATTTTTAGAACTTAAATAAACTTGATTATTATATATATAGCATTGTAGAGATTAGACAAATACGAAATATAGCTATCAAATATAATGAAAAGCCTATTAAACTCTTGCTTCTGCTGTATATTGCGGCAAATATGCAATCAGCATTTTGCCTAACAACGCACATTGCTCAATAAAATCAATTGTTTCATCACCCCATAATTTCTCTAGAATTAAACCATTTACAAAGCTCAAGACAAAGGAAGCTAATACTGCATCTTGAATACCCAAAAAATTACAGACTGCTTGCTGATAACGCTTATTTGTCCGCTTAAAAACGCTATTTTTTAACATTTCTTTAGAGTCTTTGTGTTGACAAAAATCAATCCAAATATAAGTCCATTTAATGAAGTAATCTTCGTTTTTTACTAGGTATCTTCCTAATGCTTCCATTGACTCTTGTAGCGTTTGCGCTCCTTCTAGTTCAGCTAATGCTGCACTTAAATCCTGCTCACATATCTCTTGGGCCAATTGCTCAAATAGAGCTTGTTTACTAGGAAAATAGTGATACAACGTACCAGTAGAAACCCCTAATCCTTCAGCAATTTGGCGCATAGTGATGGAACCATAGCCTTTTTGGGCAAATAAATCAAAGCACTTGTCGAGCAGTTCTTTACGGTATTGCTCATGGTCAACAATCTTAGGCATGTTTGACTTATTTATATCGAACGGTTGTTATATATCAGATTAGCATCTTTATTATTGATATGTAAAAACATAGTTGATTGATTTAAATCGAACATGCGTTATAGTTTAACCTAGTTTTGCGCTAGATGTAATACCCATAAATTTTTATACTGAACACTTAGTATAAGACTATGATTTAATTTGAGAAAACTCCGTAAATTCTGGGTGAAAAACGATAAAATAATAATCAGTATTATTTTTATACGGTAAAATAATAATCAATATGTTTTTTATTTAAGTGTAATTTATGCCTTATCGGAGAAAATTTTTAACAAGAGCAGGATATACTACCCTTTCTGCATTACTGACTATGGGGTTTTTACAAAAGGATAAGCAAAAAGAAAACCATAGCACGGATTCTATTGCAGCAAATTATATAAATGTAAATTCTCCCCTTCGGCAATTAGCTGCCGCCAAAGGAAAGCGTTATGGCGCAGCAATTTCTAATGATATTTTGCTAAAAGAGAAGGATTACGCTAACCTGATTGCTCGTGAATGTTCGATTGTGACGCCGAATGGTGAATTAAAATGGAACGCCACTGAACCACAACCAGGACAATTTACCTTTGAATCAGCAGATGCGATCGCTGATTTCTGCCAAAAGCATAATATAGATTTGCACGGGCATACCCTTTTCTGGCACATGGGAAGACCAGAATGGCTTCCTTACCCCCCCACTCTTAAAATGATCGAACGGCATGTTAAGGGAGTCATGGGGCATTATCGCAAGAGCAAGG
The DNA here is from genome assembly GCA_023522315.1 of Nostoc sp. CCCryo 231-06. Lineage (GTDB taxonomy): Bacteria > Cyanobacteriota > Cyanobacteriia > Cyanobacteriales > Nostocaceae > Nostoc. Next base: position 20,601 of record JAHCSU010000319.1, on the reverse strand, counting down.
TTTTAAAGTCTTGGGATATTGCCAATGAAATTATCGCTGATAATGAAAATGAAACTGACAACGCTACCTACGGTTTACGTAAAGGAGTAAAACCAGAATTAATTAGAGACTTGTTTTTAATTGCCGCTTCAGTTGATAACAGCAAGAAATTTTATTTAAACGATTTCGGCATCGAAGGCGCTACATGGAAATCAGAGCGTTTCTTAAAAATGGTCGAATATCTGAAGAATAGTGGCGTTAAAATTGACGGGGCAGGTCTCCAATCGCATCTATGGTTTTCTACTGCCTACGGTTTTGACGAAAAAGGATTTAATTCCGTTTTAAAACGGCTTAATGATCTTGAAGTGAGACCAATAATCACAGAATTAGATATTATTATTGATACCCCACTACCCGATAGTATTAAAAACCTAGACCAGATGGTAGCTGACAGTTACAAGCGATATCTTGACCTCTGCTTTGCGGCTAAAGTTGATACTGTAATTACATGGGGGCTTACCGACCGTCATAGCTGGATACGTCATCCCGACTGGATGCCAAGAAAAACTTTTAGGGACAATCCAAATCTCTGGAAATTTCTGCGTCCGCTTCCCTTCGATGAGAACCTGCAACCTAAATCTGCACGCAATGCTATTGCCCAGGCTTTTGAGCAAGCAACTTAGAATTACTGCACCCAGACGTAAATATAGCGTTTCCAAATCAGATGAGGTACATCATAGCCCCCTCCTCGCTTGCGGGGAGGGGGTTGGGGGTGGGGTTCTTGTACCTCACTCAACCGAGAACCGCTATAGCACATTTAACTATTATTCCAAGCGAAGTATCTTGCCAGATACTTCGCTATTCACGAGTACGAAAGTTGAATCAGGCGTACTTACTAAGTAATGATTAAGCCCAGCCTTAAAACAGTATTTCATAAATTCGTGACGAATTGAGCGACCTAGTGGTAAGGCTTGGCGAGACTCAATCACGCTAGAAACTTATGAAATTTTGTACTGAGAAATAGCAGCATTTTATTTTTTTGTTGACTTGGCATATTCCAAATTTCTCGTAAAAATAATGTGGCTAGAAACCAAGGCTCAAGTAAGTAACGTCTCCAAAGTCTTTTAGGTTCAGATAACAAGCGATATAACCATTCCAAGCCCACCTTTCCCATCCAGCGAGGAGGAGTGGGTACTGCTCCTGCTACATAGTCGATACAGGCTCCACTGGTCAAAATAGTGTTGGTATGAATATGTTCAACATTTTCGTAAATCCAACGTTCTTGACGTGGCATACCCATCCCCACCATCAATACATGAGGTTTGTAAGCATTAATTGCAGCCAGAGTAGCAAGATTTTCTTGACTATCTTTATCCATGTCAATATAGCCATGAGCACAAGCAATCTGTAACCCAGGAAATCTGTGGCACAAAATAGTTGCTCCTTTTTCAGCGACTCCTGGCTTTGAACCTAAATAAAATACACGCCAGCCTTTATCAGCTGCTTCCGCCATCAAAGGCCATACCCAGTCAGCATAGGTTACTCTTTGTTCTCGTTTCATAGGAAAACCCAATAGCTTTCCTATAAACAATAAAGGCATACCATCAATATGGGTATATTCTGCCTTGGCATAAAAAGCTTGCATTCTTGGATCATTATGGAAGAGATAAAGACTATGCATGTTGTGATTAGCAATGATCCATTTTTTATTCTTCTGAATAGATTCTTCAATCAACAAATTTAAGTCGCGGATAGAGAGTGCATCTACTTTAACACCAAGAAGGTTATAAGAAAATCGATTTTTCATGACTTAATTTTTATTTGTGAGGGATGAAAGGTTAGCTAACAATCAAGGTGAGTATTTAAAAACTAGTTTTTAGTATATTTAAAGATAAAAATATACTAATTTTTCTTAGTTAAATATCTTTGGTAAATAAATAGAGCTAAGAATGACTGGCTTTAAGGAGAATTTGCGCGATATTCTGCGCTCTTGCTTTCCAGGAATATTTTTCTGTAATTAAGGTATATGCACTATCTACAAGCGATTGATATTTCTCAATGTTTGAAGCTGCATCTAGCACTGTGTTAGCAACTTCTTCAGTAGAGTATCCTGTTACTAAAAGATGTTCTAAATGCCGAAATTCTTCTAAACCCCGCAAACCTTCTGGTGTTGATACAACTAATTTTCTACTGGCGAAATAATCTAATGCTTTATTGCGAGCGCCACCTGCAACTGCTTGTTTTGAGAATGGCAGTAAAGCAATATCTGCATATTTCACATGATTAACAAAAGCCTCCCTTTTAGGTAAAAAACCTAAAAAAGAAATATTAGAAGGTATTGGTGCTAAAATATCCTTATTATCTCTACCAATAACAACAAAATGTACTTTTTGTTGATGATCCTGAAGATATTTAGCAACCTCAATGGTCATTAATACAGACATATCATTGCTTGGAAATTGAAATGTCTTAGGAGCAATAAGAACCACTATTTTTGCTGGTCTGAATGCTTGATAGGGGTCTTTATCCAGAAACAGTTCAGTATTTAGTAAGTCTTCAGTTACACCATTCCCTATACTATAAATCTGCTGTGGAGTTTTACCATACCACTGGGAAATTAATTTAGGTATTGCGTCACCTGCGGCAATAATTGGAATACCAGAAAATATCAAAATTCCCTGAGCAATGTATGTTTTAATACATTGTACAAGCTCTTTGAAAGGATTGGCAACTGAAAACAAACGCATCCAGTATTCGTATGCCGAAAATGTATGAAAATCTAATACAAGATAAGGCTTATTGCGTTTTCTAAGCTTCAGTGAAATTAAAGCAGCTAATCCAGGTAATGTTTCCTGAGCATAAATGATATCTGGGCAAAACTCATCAATGCACTTTTCTATAGCTTGAATATATGACTTCAGGTTTCTTGAACCAATTGAAATAAAAGGTGCATATTTAACAGATGAACAGTCTAATCCTATTTGAAAAACATCAAAATATTTCGTCAGATATTGTCCTAGATAAAAAGGTCTGGTAAAAGCACCAAATGGTTGACTGGAATCGAGTGTTGAGACAATTAGTAAGCGTTTACCCATAATTAGGATTGCTGATTATTCTAATACTTAACAAGTGGTGGAGGTTTAAATTCCCAGCAAGATAGGTAGCAGGTTTTATGTCCTTCCCTGCGGAACGATAGGCTGAGGAACCGTCGGTATTAAATCCCCGTTAAAAAACCTAATTACGAAAGCGTTGCGGGGCAAAACCCATTGCGAATTGGTTTAATAACTTTATCTTTGAGGCGAAATTCGTCAATTCATTTAGATGGTAATGAATTATGCAAATATTCTTGCAGAAGAACTTGAGTGCAAGTATGAAGCTTATAAGTTAGTTTGGTTAATATCCTCAGAAAATGTCGGAGAAGTTGCCAAACTCTTGTAACCAATAATTGCTCTGATATAGGGTAAAAACCAGTACAATACCCAGAATGGCCCAGAGTGCCTGCTACAAAATATAGTCCAAGATTTCAATGGAAATGCTTTAATTTGTAACACCTTTTTCAAGCGTTCTAGTATAGTTAAGTTGGTATCTACCCAACTATTTCGGATAGAATTTTTAGTACAAGTACCAACATATCCAGGAGCTACCCATATTTGACAACCCAATTTACGCGCTCTGAGGGCATAATCTAAATCTCCTAAACTGTGAACAAAAGCTGTATCAACATTGCCAACTTTTGCGACAACAGTTTTAGGGATTAACACACAGTTACCATACATAGCATCGCATTTTTGGATAACCGAACTTGGTTTTAAAAATTCAAACTTATTAGAATACCACTTTTTGGATTTTACTGCTCCTCCATACGTTGCTCTTCCTGTTATCGGATCTTTAGTTGAACCAACTACAATTGAGTCTGAATAACCTTGTTCAGTTAAATTTTGATGAATCTGTAATAATCTATTAACAGCATTGGTTTCCAGAAACGTGTCATCATTCAACCACAGATAATAATCATATTGATTTCTTATTGCCTCACCAAAAGCGAGATGCATTCCTCCTACCCAGAATAAATTGCCATTCCCCTGAAGAATGTGTACCTCTGGATATTCTGCCTTGATAGCTTGTGCAGTGCCATCAGAGCTACCATCATCAGTTAAATAAACATCACAATCATTTGTTTGTTGATATAAAGCGCGTAGACAGGCAAGAGTTGTATTACGCCTATTGTGGCAGGTCATAACTACAGCTAAATTTGCTTGTTTCATCTCATTTACCTCATCCAATTTTATGAAAATATTCAATGTGAATAGTAAATTTATGCCTAAGTTTCAGATAATTATCTTTATCTTCAAAGCAAAAAATACTTATTTTACGTTTTTCCGATTAGGTTTAAAGTTTGGCCATCTTTTCTATCCAGCCACTTAGGTTAATATCTAAATTAAAGTTTTGTAATTTTTGTTCCATTCTTCTAACTACCAGCATATATCGATGCAAAACTGATACACGAGGCATACTAAGTCTGAGAACCTCTTGACACAACCATCGATATTTCTCTGAATTGTTATTAAGTTTTTTCAATTTTTTGATTTGTGCATTCCAATCGTTGTAGAAAAATAAATTGAAATAATGGATCGATGTAATATCATCCCAATGTTTAATTTGTAGTTCTTTTGACAAACGGTTATGTAAAGGTAATGGATAACTATAATTAGGAGGAAGATGTTCGACCGTTTCTTCTAAGGCACATAAAGTTACAGACAAAACAGACTGCTCAACAAAATAAATACCTTGAGGAGGAGTAATATCCAGCCGCATTACTTTTTCAAAATTCTCTTTCCAAGCTGTAAATATACCTGCACTCCTTCTCACAACAACTAAACCAGAATTCCAATAGGCTCTGATTCTTTTATTACCAATTGGTGTCTCAACAAATACCTCACGCTTTACCCCCAGCACTTCATATAGTTTTTGCCAGTACCATTCTTGAGGGTCTTGCAGTCCTGTAGAACCGATTCCTTGACCATACTCAGGACGCATTCTTACGTTACGATTTACTGGCAATAAAAATTCTTTTGGTTCCAAGAAAAAGCATTTGTCACTGTCTAAAAAAACTAAGATTTCTGCATCAATATTTTGTTCTGCATAAGCACAAACTAGGGGTTTATTGGCTAAATAATATTCATGAAATTCTCGATTTATAGGAACTTGTTGATGAATCACCTGCAACGCTTCAAACGCTTGTTGGGTTTGCTTTGATATCGGTTCACCTACTCTAGGATGAAAACTATATATAGGTGTATTTTTCAATTCGCCGCAGAAGTTACGAATACTTTCTGCAAGCATCAAAGATTGACCTTCTAAACGACCAGGCTCTGTACAAATTATAAAAGCTATAGGTATTGGCATACTATGAAGTATTTGTTTATTAAGTTAATTTCTGAATGAAGATTTATTTGCGCTCATCAATATTTCCTGAAACAAAGCTGAATAACGACGTGCTTGAAGTTCCAGAGTGAATTCTTGTTGCGCTTTTTCACGAGCATAAAATGACAGCTTTTGTAGCCTTTGTTCATCTTCAAGTACCCAGCTAATTCCTTTGGCAAAATCTTCAACTTCATAAGGTTTAGCCAAATAGCCATTTTGCTGATGATCAACAATATCTTTTAAGCCAGTAGAATTAAATGCCACAACTGGAGTGCCACAACTGAATGATTCAGAAGCTGCCTGCCCAAAAGATTCCTGAAGAGACGGTACAAGCATCACATCAGCTGCTGAGTAAACAGTTGCTAAAGATATATCATCATGTAAGTGTCCTAAATAGTGTGTTTTGCAACCTAAATCAGGTGGATTTTCAGGTTGAGATGCGCCAAAAACCACTACTTCTACGTTATCCTTCCAGCCAGATTTACTCAATTCTTGTAGAGCTGGCTGCAATAAATGAAATCCTTTATTTCTATCACTTGTTGCCTCTATCGCTCCAAAGAGAATCAGCTTCTTATCTTGAGGTAACTTGAGTATTTCTCGTGCAAAATGTTTATTAATAGGTCGATATTTTTGAATATCTAGCCCGTGGGGAATTACCTCGATTCGCAAATCTTGGAATAAAGAACTGGAACGAGCGCACTGCGCTAACCAAGAGCTTGGTGAAACCAGAGTTAAATTAACATTTTTCCAGGCTTTTACTTTGCGCTGCCATGCCCAACGGGATAAATCCCATTCATTACCACTGTTGAGTTGAGGACAAGCTCCACAGGATACTTTGTAGCGATCGCATTCTCCAGTAACGTGACACCCTCCAGTAAACCCCCACATATCATGGAGAGTCCAAACTAAAGGACGCTTCAGTTTAGGGAATGTTTCTATTTGCATAAAAGCTGCGCTAATCCAATGTAAATTTATTATGTCTGGATTAATTTGAGCAACTTTAGGAATAATTCTATCTGGCAACCATTGAACAAAAAATGGAGTATTTTTCTTTTGACGATAAAGCTTTAACGGTAGGCTTTCAAATGTCAACTTTGCTTTAGCAATGCCTTGAAATAATCTACTCTTAGGCGCAATTACTGTTTTATCATTACTAGATTTTTCCTGGACTAGCATTTGTGACTCTAGCCCTATATCTTGCAAACCTGTGTGCAAACGATATGCAGCTCTTGCTGCACCTCCATCAATATCATGGGTACTAAGATGTAAAATTTTCATTTTTATTAACTTCGTAATTACTAAAATTATTTCTGACTGCTATAAAAGCTATCCATATAGCTCTGATGATAGTTTCGCTGATAATCAAGAGTCAAAGAGAACGAAGTTGTAATATACATCAACCAATTCCAACTGGGAGTTAATAATCTTGCTTCGGAAAAATTAATGATGACTATGAGAATTAACATCTGCATTGGCCAATAATCTTCCGGTTTTTTGGCTACATAAATAATTCGAGTCATAGCCATCACAAAGAAGCGAATAAACCCTGCGGCAAAAGTCAAAAAACCTAAAAATCCTAATTCTAATAAGAGTTCTAAAAAGCCGTTGTGAGCATTACTTGCCCATTCATAAGTAGCTCTCAGTTTAGATGCAGCATTACTAGTCCAAAATCCAGAATATCCATAACCTAACCAAGGTCTTTCCAAAATCTTGGACATCACTAGCTCCCAGAGATCAGAGCGTCCATTGAAGGTAAGGTCTTTACCAGAAGTACCAACTACAGTTTCGGCGTTATTGACAAGCAATATTGAAAAAATAATCAATAGCATCAAAGCAGAAGTAATCATAATAACTTGTAATTTATAATTAGTTTTTTTAAATGATTTATAAAAAGGTAAAAGCAATATCATTGTTAATAAAATTGTTAAAGATGTTGTTGAACGTGAGAGGATAATTAGACATATAGATATCCCACATAGCGCCCACATCAACCAGCGATATCGATGGCTACTAAGAGCAAGGTGCAAAAAAACTCCTGCACTCCAAGCCATCATGTATCCTAATTCATTTTTATGACCATAAATTCCGCTCCACATATTTAGTAATTCAGGTGATTGGTGACTGTAATCCGGTAGAAATGCAGAAAATAGCATAGATAATAATGCGGCTGTACCAAGTGCCCAAGCTATTAACCTCATTTGTTCCCTTAGGGAATAACGCATTGCCAAATAGATTGCAAGAAAATATATTCGGATTAGACCCCTTATATAAGTAAGACTAGAACCTAAGTCTTCTGACCACAAAATAGAAAATATAATTATTGCTACTAAAAAAATCTGTAATGGGCTTATAGTAGCTACATATAAAAAACCTTTCCAGTATAAAAGTAGGAAATAAAATAGAATTAAATATGAAACTATATTGAACACAGTATCTAGCCTATCACCACCAAGAGTAGATATAGAAACATCTTGTGCAGGGTGTATTGTTAATGCACCTACAGCAATGAGTAATAAGAAAACAGTTAATGCTTTTTCTGTTAATTTAACTTTAATGTCTGACATTTAGTTTGTCTATTAATTTACTAAATTTTCTACTATTTATTTAATGTTGAGTAATTTATTTTCTTTTTTAATTCTTCTTTAAAAATATCTAATACAGTCGCTCTATAAACTGTTTTTTGGGTAAAATTATCTGCCTCTCTATTCCTCACAATAAACGGTGGATGCTTTAAAGGAAATTCCATTGCTTCCGTCGACATATTGATAAACGAAAATTCTTGGTTGGAAGTGAAATGAGTTGCATCTGCACCAGTACCAACATTAGAAACTAAATTAACATTTGGAATAATACTTAAGCTGCCCTGCATCCAGCAAGCAAATGTCCATTGATAATCCCAGGTTATACCTGTAGGATTGTTATAAACAGATTGAAATATTCGTTGCCAATAATTTATTGCTTTCTGATCTGCAAGAATGTCATGTAAAATATTTTCTGCTTGCACCTCTTTCCAAAGTTTGATGGTTAAATCATAATGTTGCCAAGCACGTCTCCAACTTGCCCAACCCCAGCAGTGGTTGTAACGAGAAAAATAGTAACTGTAATTTGTGCGTTTTCGTCCAAACTGAAGATTTTGAGCAGAGATTGTGGCAACTCTGGTATCGTTTCTATATTTTTCTAACAGTTCTTCACTATATCTGAAAAAACTTGGGTGAGGGATACAATCATCTTCTAAAATAATTGTCTCTTCAACATTATTAAATACCCAATCTAAACCACTAGATACTCGTTTCGCGCAACCTAAGTTGATATCAGAATAATTCTTGATAACTTCACAATCCCAATCAACTCTTTCAATAATTGCCCGAGTTGCTTCACACTTTTCTGCCTCACCTTCGCGATCTGTACGGGCGCCATCTGCAATTACAAAAAGTTTGGTTGGTTTGGCTTGGCGAATAGCTGCAAAAACTTTCTCTGTTGTTTGTGGTCGCTTGAAAATAATAAAAGTTACTGGTGTTTGCATTTTTGATTAACTTGGCTAATGTCTTGAGAAAGGTTAAAGTTAGACAAAAAGAATTAATTTTTATAAAAAAGGAGAAGCGATCGCACCTGGATCTTAAATATTTTTTGTGTTCTTGAATCAAATGCGTTGCATAGAAAAGTAGCAGCAGCTTGAGATATTATTGTTGCGATCGCAGCCCCAAAACCTGCATATTTAGGAATAAGCAATAAATTAATAATGATATTTAGTATCGCCCCAAATAAATTCTTACCTAAAGAAACATTGTTCAAACCTTCAGCAATAAACCACGGTGATGTTGCAAGACCCATAAATACAAATAAAGAAGTCCAAATATGGATTGCTAATATTGGCCCTGCTTCCGCATATCCACTTCCAAACATCACCATAACTATCTTGTCGGAGAGGAATGTCATTGGCAGAGCAATTGCAAAAGATATACATGTCAGGAGACGAAGTAATTGTCCTATTCGCTGATAATAAAGACTTTCTGATTTTTCTTTGGCTGCATAAATTGAAGGAGCAACCGAAGAGACAATAGCCGCCGGAATAAAATACCAAATTTCCGAAATACGGACAGCAGCAGAATAAATCCCAACCTCATTATTTCCGGTCATTTGACCTAACATCACCTGATCGATTTTCATAAAAATCATGATGGCGAACCCCGAAAAAATCAGAGGTAAACTCTCTTTTAAAAGAGTTTTTGCAGTAGAAAAACTCCAACGCCATAACAATAATGAAGATACTTTGACTTGATAAACAACCAGCAAACCAATTGCACTCATTGCAAATTCTGCTAATGTTACCCAAGCAAAAGCTAACAATGGAGCTTTTGTTAAAATCAGTGCTATTTTAATGAGACTATTTACCAGAAACGCTATATTCTTAGCAATAACGGTGTATTTCGACTCCACCTGTGATTGAAACCATAGTTCAATAGTATCAGCTGCCCTAAAAATTCCTGCTATTGCTAAAATTGCAACTAGCCATATCTTCAGTGTTTCATGCTCACCTAAGAAAAAGATGCCACTAACTGCCAATAATACAGAAGCAATTCCACCCAGCAATTTTAGCCAGAAAGTAGTTCCTAAAATTTCTTCTTTGTTTGATGGTTGACGGACAAGATGGCGAACTACTACATCGTCTAGTCCTAGAGTAAAAATCGGAGTAAATAAGCTAACAAAGGCTAAAATATAGTTAAACAGACCATACTGCTGTACTCCTAAATAGCGTGCTACCCATACTCCGACAACCAAGCTTGCACCCATACGGAGAATGCGGTCAGCAAACAACCAACCTGTATTGGCAATAATTGCACGCAAACCAGAACTAGATTTAAATTGTGATAAGCTTTGAAGCCTAAATTTACTTAGCATTGCCATTTAATTTAACGTAGATGCGTCATCTATAATAATAATTTCATCAAATTTAACCGTTTGGTTTAAAGCACTATCAATTGCCTCTGAAACAAATTCAGCATAATTGTAGTTATTAATTAAACAAGATGTTCTAATTTTATCCATGTATAAATACCTCCATAGTCAGGAATAAGATAGGTTAGTTTACTTGCAGCAACGTTCACTTTTACAATTTGTCCGATTAACGCTCTTTAGAATATTTTGTTAAGCTGCTAGATACTAAATCTTGTTGAATTTGTTGTTTTTTGTTGTCATAAAAATAATTATTAGGTTCATTTTTGGTATTCACACCATTGATTACTATGCCTAACACCTTCTGACCTGACTGAGTTAAAAACTCTTTAGCTGAATTCGCACTGTTCAAGTCAACTACTCCAGGACGAACGACTAATAAGATTCCGTCAGTGAGGGTACTTAAAACAGCAGCATCTGCTATTCCTGATAAAGGAGGTGTATCAAAAATTATAAAATCGTAATCTATGCCAAAGTTACTAATTAATGTTGCCATGCGTTGAGAATCTAGCATTGCTACTGGATTAGGAGGCAAAATTCCAGAGGTAAGAACCTCAAGATTAGGCATTACTTCTTGTGCTGCTGTATCTAAAGAAACTTGACCAGCAATAGCATTACTTAGCCCTGTTGTATTTGTTAGCCCCCAGATATGATGCTGCATGGGATTACGCATATCTGCATCCACCAACAAGACTCGCCGCCCTGCCTGAGCCATAGTCACAGCTAAATTTGCAGATACGTCAGACTTTCCTTCTTTGGCAACGGAACTTGTGATTACAATGCTTTTTAGCGGTTTATCAGAACAGAGAAACTTCAAGTTCACTTGTAGTATTTGGTATGCGTTACCAAGAGGGAAGTAAGGAATATCTCTGCCAATGATTTTGGGAATAGCTCTATCGAGTCCTGCTATAGAAGGATTATCTTTACCATTTCTACTTTGTGTCGGAATCACTCCCAAAACACTGTATTTCATTACTTCTTTGGCTTCTTTAACGGTCTTCACCGAGCGGTCTACTAAGTCTAAACCAAAGGCAACAATGATACCTAAGAAAAGACCAATTCCTCCTCCACCAACAATAAATAGAATTTTGCGAGGCCCTTCTGCTTTATCGGGGGTTAAGGCATAGGAAATGACACGAGCGTTAGGAATCTTTTGGTTCTGTGCAATATCAATTTCTTGGCGTTTCTTTAAGAGTGTTTCGTAAGTCGCTTGAGCTGCTTGTAGCTTCCGTTCTAGCTCTCGTTGACTCTGTTCTAGCTTTGGCAAATTATTTGCTCGTTTGATATAGGCCTCTTGCTGTCGCAAAAGTGTGGCAATCTGTCTTTCTAGACCGACGCGTTCTGCCTGAGCACGAGTAATATCTGCTATTAGGCTTTGGCGCAGTTGTCCAACCTGTAAACTTCCCTCTGTTATCTGTGCTGTCCCAGCGAATTGTCCTATGCGTTCTTTTAGCAAGCTCTGAAGAGCTACGACTTTTTCTTGTAAGTTAGTAATTGTAGGGTGTTCAGGTGAAAAACGTGTACGCTCTAGTGCCAGTTGGCTTTCTGTTTCTTGGAGTTGGGCAAGCACTTTCTGAACTCCAGGTGCTTGAGTTAATTCAGATACGATTACACCTTGCTTTGAATCTATCTTAGCTTCACTGCTTAACTGTTCTAAACGACCTTTGACATCATCTAATTGAGCTAAAGCTTGAGAAATTTGGTTTCCTAACTTAGAAATCGTGTCAACTGCTGCGCTTGCTTCTTGTCCCAAGACAACAATTTTATTCTTTTCTTTAAATAGCCGCAGCTTTGATTCGGCTCTTCTGACAATTTCCTCAGCTTTGGGTACTTCCGTTACGAGAACTTCTTTGGCTATCAGTGCTTCATTCTGATTAGCTTTGATATTTAGCTCGATATAACTGTCGATAACTTTATTGACGATTTTGGCAGCTAGTTCAGGATTGCCACCTTTATAAGAAATTTGTACAACATCAGTGCCTTTGATTCCTTCTATCTTTAGTTGTTTTGCCAAGTCAGGAATCGAGAGCAGTTTGTCTTTGCTATCTTTGAGATTGAGGGAATTAATTGTTTTCTCAATCACTGGATTTGATCCAATAACTCTCACCTGAGTTTCCAGGGGATTGTCGTTGACATTCAAAGCTTCCAAGCGTCCTATGTCTTCTGATAACCCTGTGAGTGAGGAAGAGCGATTGGTCTTAATCATCAAACTTCCTTCTGCCTTGTATGAGGGTTTTAATGAAAATGCATACAAGCATCCAAGGGTAACAGTTATGCCAAAAATACCGACTAGAGGTAGCCAACGCCGTTGAATAACTTCTAAGTATTTCTGAATATTTACTTCTTCAACGTGTGGTAAAGATTCCATCGTCATAATATATACAAATTTTATAAATAAGTTGATTTACTTGCAGGAGATATTTCTCAGTATTTTACTGATACTAGTACTGGAGTCTACTTTGCTATGGTAATATCTGCGTTGATTGTCAGCTAATGCCTTTTTATTGAGGTTGTTTAAAAGCTGAAGTAAATTAGTAAACATCTTTAACTAGCAGCAAGTGGCTTCCACTTCTGCACAAAAGAGTAAATAGTACATAATTTTGATTATTTGTAATTACGAACCCACTTTCATTACAATTCAAACTCCTTTCCTGAAATATGCAAATATCAAGTTGATTGATAAACCTAGAGTAAAAAGACTAATTGTTGGTTTAATTTAGCGTTGTGTTACTACTGATGAAAGTATTGATTAATCATCTAGTAATCAACATCATATTCTGTAAGAACACTGAATTGGAGAACTTCATAAAATATTCATACAAATGCTAGTATATTCGCTGCCTTTTTGCTGATTCTGAAAAGACAAGAAAAATTAATTGCTTAAGGGTAAGCAATAAAACAACTGTGCCAGCTTACAAGCGATGGAACGACTTTATCAGTTATCAGTTTCAATCGAAAGGTTTAAGTCCCCCACCATAAGCCTGTTAACTGTTTACTGTTAATTTTTCACTGGTTTAAAGGTAGGCTTCGGACAGTAATAAGAGAGGGAGCATCTCAATGAGTGTAAAAACACACCTGCCTTGGCGAATAGAATTCGCACGCCAGTTGCTCATGGGGGAAACCCCCAGACGCTCTCTACGAGACGCTAGAAGCGAACGCGGACTCGCTATCGCCTTTGGCGTCTCCCCTTCTCCCAAAGGGAGAGGCTAACGCCAAGGGAGAAGACCGCACTGGCTTGCCTATACAGACAAAACCCACCTCCGTGGGTTTCAAATTCCTTACGTCCGCGCAGGCGGACGAGAGTTTGTGTAGCTGCGATTTCTAATCGCCGGGTATATTTGCTGCCTCCTTTTAGACAAAAGTCTACATCTGACTAAATAAACTTCAGTATATTTTTAATGAAGTTTAGCTAAACTTCTTGCTACCTGTGTTAACCTGAAGTATTAAAACTAGGCTGATATTTTTTGCTTTCTGTATCTAGGTAATTTTAATTATTAAACTAACATTAAATGTAAAGAGTATTGAATTATGAAATTATCTTCCATTACCTTAATGATTGTGATTAGTGCATTCTTTCTCCCCCAGAGTGCCTATGCTAACCAAGAAAATGTTCCCATGATAACAGGCGATTACAATCAGGCTGGAGTTTTATTGACAGAACCAGCCACGATTAACACTACATGGAGTAATTTTACCGGACAGACCAATAATCCCAAACAAACAGCTGAATCAATTTTGCTAGTGCAGGAGGGAGGATGCAAAAAAATTAACCCGCTTGAGTTCATCAATAATCCAGGTGCTTTCTTTAAGCAATGTCAAAAGCCAACAAATACCCAAACTTCTCAAAGTACTGAGCCAATTGAGTATCTCAAGGTTCCTAAACTGGATTCTGGTATTAGTGTGACAGTTACTAAGTTTTGATATAGAACTTTTTTAGCAAGAGATAATTAATTATTGGTAGTGTAATTTATCTAGATAATTTACGTTAAAACATGGATGAAATATTTATGCTGGCTGCTTTAGCTCAAAGCCGAAAAGCTTTGCCGGAATGTTTGCCGAACCCACCAGTAGGCTTGCTTTTGTATCAACTTAAGGTGAAAACTAGTAAGCGTGGAAGCCATAAGATATGCTATGGTTAAGGATTTCAGATGATTTCTGCATTTTGGAGAAGTCGGGAATCTTGTTATTCAAATTATGCTGTATAATAATTAACCACTCCGAAATGTAAGTATTTTCGCTTCAATAGGATGATTACTTGCGATCGCGGGTGTTGTACTATCTTGCCAAGTATTATCCTTGGTGTTAATGTGACCAATATTACTACTTTTAGTCAAAAAAATGTCGCCAGGAGTAATTACATTGATAATACTGCACCCAATACAGATGTCTGCGTACAGTATGGCACAAGCGCAATTATCATAGATACCTGCGTCTTTGCCGTCCTAAATCCCTAATTACAAGTATTTTAACTGGACTTTCAAGAAGCAAGGCAACTATGCTGTCTTGGTGGAATTAGAAGGGAAAAGGATTTGGCTTGTTTGTTTCCTTTATAGCAGTTGGCGCACCGCCAGTTGAACTGCTCCTAAGAAAGCTCTTCTTAAGTAGAGGAAACTGGATAAGTGCTTTTTTGATAGTTATCACTCTACGTAATCGACTTGATATGATTGGATTATTTAGTAAAAAATTAGGGGTAATAAATGGGCATTTTAGGTTTAATAAGTTGATATTCAATAAAATTAAAATATAACCTAAATAGTTGCAATGAAAATAAATTGTTATTTTGTGGTTTAATAATTTTAAATTACGACTAATGTAGGGATTTTGTGTTATTAAGTTGTTTTTTGTAATAAAATCCTTATCGGGGCAATGTTTAATTTACTCATAAAAAGTAAATCAAGAATAATTATGTTTCACAAATATGCAAATATCAATAACAAAGCAGTGTAATTGGTTTAAAAGATATGGTGATAATACTTGAGGTAATTGATTTGTCACTACTGATGATGTTATTATTAGGGAGTGGGTTGATTTTGGGTTTATTATCTCCAAGAATTGACTTGTAATGTATCATAGACCAGAATTCATCAGTATTGCCAATTGATTGATTAGCAGTGTGAAATGGCTATGGGTCTGAATATCTAGACTTGATACCAATAAATTGATGAGGTTACAGAGGAGCAAATAACCATGAGCAACTTAACATCTCCACCTACCGAAGTTCAAAAAACGAAGAAAAAAACTTTAGCCGCAGATAAAAAACCTCGAGCTACAGATGATATTGTGCGTAGTTATCTGCAAGAAATCGGGCGTGTAGATTTGTTGACTCGTGAACAAGAGGTTATTTTTGCCGAACAAGTGCAGCAGATGATGAATTTACTAGCTGCTAAAGAAGAATTGGCTGTGAAATTAAATCACGAACCCACACTGCAAGAATGGGCAGATCAGTTGGAGTTAAGTGTTGAGGTAGTAGAGCAACAGCTAAGTCAAGGACATCAAGCCAAGCAGAAAATGATTCAGGCTAATCTCCGGTTAGTGGTAGCAGTTGCGAAGAAATACCAGCACCGCAATCTGGAATTTATGGATTTAATTCAAGAAGGTACTTTGGGTTTAGAGCGAGGGGTAGATAAATTTGATCCCGCTCTTGGTTATAAGTTTTCTACCTACGCTTACTGGTGGATTCGTCAAGGAATCACACGAGCGATCGCTCAACAAGGACGGACAATTCGTTTACCTATCCACGTCTTTGAAAAACTGAACAAAATTAAACGGGTGCAGCGAGAATTATCTCAACAGTTAGGTCGGGTTCCAACTACTGCTGAAATTGCCACCGCGTTATCTTTGACACCTAGCCAAGTTAGAGAGTGTTTGTACTTGGCGCGTCAACCGTTTTCCTTAGAGGCGCGAGTTGGTGAACAACAAGATACAGAATTGCAGGACATACTCGAAGATGATGGCCCTTCTCCTGAAGACTATGCTGTTGAAGAATCTTTGCACCAAGATTTACAAGACTTGTTGGCAAAGCTGTCTCCCCAGCAGCGAGAAATATTAACCTTGCGCTTTGGTCTGACTGATGGATATGAACTTTCTTTAGCACAAATTGGCGATCGCATGGGTATTAGTCGAGAACGGGTACGTCAGATAGAGCAAAAAGCTCTCAGCCTTTTACGACGGCAAAAAGAACAAGTACGTAGTTATTTAGCAAGCTGAGATTATTTTTCATAATAATGTAGAGCATTTAAACTCAGGAAGTCACCATTATGACTGGATAAAACTCAGTCATTTTGGGAGAAAATCAACCTAAGTAATCTCTCTCAAAGTTTTGATATGAATACATCAAAGACAGTGCAACAATTGCAAGCACAATGGGTGACTGCTGAAAACTTTCGACGTTATGGACAGGTGATTTTTGCAAGTCTTGATGGCAAAGCTTATGATGTGGAAGATGCCCAGTTAAACCTGCATAATGGGATTCCACGGTTTTATATTATGCGATTGGAGAAGAGAGGACGAAAGTTTCACAAAATTACTCGCCATCTGCAATGCACTCAATGTCTGGGTTCTTTGTCAGGGAAGGATTGGTTAATTGCAGTTTGTCCTCCTAATAATGATGTAAATGAACCAGCATTAGAAGAGATTGCTGCTTTCCGCATTCCGGGGAATTGTTTTATCAAGCTACATGAGGGTACTTGGCACGCTGGCCCCTATTTTGATCATGAAGCTGTAGATTTTTATAATTTGGAACTAGCTGATACAAATGTGGTGGATCATTTCACCCATGATTTTCTTAAGAGTCATCAATTAGAGTTTGAGATGGTTTAGGCTGCATCACTCAATCCCAAAGAAGGAACCAAAATTCGTCCGTTGTAACCTGCTTGGTTGTATTGTTCAAGGACATGAGTTGCAATACCTTTGCTTTCACCTGATCTAACCAAAGCTACACTTGCCCCCCCAAAGCCTGCACCCGTGAGTCTTGCACCAAACACCCCTTCTGTTTTCTGCAAAATCTCTACCAACCTATCTAGGGCTGGTACTGAAACTTCGTAATCATCTCGCAAGCTGGCGTGGGAAGCGTTCATCAATTCGCCAAAGCGCTCAGATGTTACTCCCTGCAATACTTCCAAAACGCGGTTATTTTCTGTAACTACATGACGGGCACGACGCTGTAGTGGTTCGGGTAATATTTTTGTTACATTAACATCAGTAATATCTCGTAATGCTTTCACTCCGAGCGATCGCGCCGCCTCCTCACACTCAGCCCGACGCTGGTTATAACCGCTACTTACAAGTGTGCGGGGTACACCGCTATCAATAACCAAAATCTCCGCTTTCTCAGGCAAAGGCATCACCCGGCGTTCTAAAGTCCGAGTATCTAAAAACAAGATATGTTCAGTGTCAGCTAAACTAGAAGCCATCTGATCCATAATGCCGCATTGCACGCCAGCATATTGAATTTCTGCTTGCTGGGCAAATTGGGCGATTTCAACATCATCAATAGGAAGGTTTAAAAGTTGGCGTAATGCCCGGAGGGTTGCCACTTCCAAAGCTGCGCTGCTAGATAAACCCGAACCCATCGGAACCGATGAGTTGACATATACACAAAGCGGCGGTATTGTATATCCTGCTTTTTGCAAAAGCTCAATACAGCCAAAAATATAACTGGCGAATCCAGACGGCTGATGATTGATATCTGAAATGCTGACTTGCTCGTTGAGATTTTCCGAGTAAAAGTGATGTTGGGCATCGCTACTAAAACCTAGCTGTACCGTCGTACTTTGAGGAATCGCAGTTGGCAGAACGAAGCCATCATTATAGTCAGTATGTTCGCCTAGTAAATTTACTCTTCCTGGCGCACTGGCTTCAGTTTCAGGTGGTTTACCGAATACTTGTTGAAAATTCATAATTTTTAATTATACAAAGGTACAGGGCGTAATCTTCCTTCTACCTCAACATTAGGAAAATTTGGATCAAAAGTCAGATTTTCCAACTTCCCATCTTTCAAAATCACAAAAGTATCTTCAATTTTTGCCCCTGCTAAACTTGGGTTCCAAGCGACAGCAATACCTTCTGCCAAAGTATCAGTAGTGGTTGGATTTGCTACGATTTCTCGCGCTAAATATCCAGTGGTTCCTCCCTGATGATGTTCACGGATGGCATTGGGAAATCCATGCTCTTTATAAGCTTGAGCGATCGCGTGATAAACTGCATCAAGAGTGGTTCCAGGTTGACACAAATTTAAAACTGCTGCTTCTATCTCGCGCACATGGGAATGCAATTCTGCCCGTTCGTCTGAAAGCGCACCAAAACAAACAAATCGAGTCAGATTTGCATACAAACCGTAACCTCTAGCGCAAAACACCAGCATCGCTTGCCGTCCAATCTGTTCTCCTGTGGGTGTAGCATGACGATATAGCGGTAAACGCCTATCACCCGCTACCAATGTCAACGCCGGATGCAAGCCTTTCGCCCATAATGCCTCTGCACCCGCACCCGCTAACTGATATTCTGTCCAAGTTGGCTTGGCGGCTTTGAGTACTTCTGTCATTGCCTGACTAGCTTTTTGCCCGATTTGGCGATATCGCTCTAATTCACTTGACATCATTACCCGTTTATGAGCTTGCAGAGATGGGGGTAACGGCTGTTCTAAATTGGAGATGGGGCGATCGCTAACTTTTTTTCCGCCGCCAGTTAGATCACGAACAAAAGACTCACGGGCAGCACCATCAGCCCAAGGATTGACATATACCTTAAAATTAGCAGGCAGTTCTTCATCCTTAAGACGCTGCGCTTCAATTTCATCTGTCAATACCCAAGCATCTTCAGTAGTTACTAATACTTCTGCTACACCAGTTTCAGCAGTAAGCAGCACGGTGTTAGAAGCGCCAGCTGTCGCCCAGGCAAACCAGTCTGTACCGCGTAAACGCACGCCCTGTACTTCGGTTTCACGCAAGGTTTGCCTGATTAACTCTAGTTTTTTGGAGACTTCTTCGTTCATAGGAAAAACATAGATAGATACCGATAATTATCAAATTTATCTACGTCTGTCTGCGTCTGTCTAAGGTTGCTATTCAAAATGCTACAATTAATCTATGTATAATTTTCTAACCAGGGTTAATTTGTTTAAATCTGCTTTTTTCTATCTGCACTTTCTACTAATACCCATCTTTGCTCTATTCCGCCATAAGTCACTTTTTCTTCTTTATAGCTATATCCTTTTATTTCACTTTCTTTAAGTTCCTCACTTAAGAATGCTTTCAACAAACTTTTCGCTTTTTTAATCGATAATGGCACTCGACTTATCCATTTTATATTCTCCATCAATTTCAAATTATCTGCGCTATATAAAGCACTATCAGCTACCATAATACTTTCAAAATCTATTTGTTTAGAATACTCTACTAAGATTTTCCCAAAAACAGCTTTATCTGCTTCATTTCCAGATGCTCCTCTAAAAAATAAGGGAATATCTCCCTTCGGGTTCGCAGTCGCCTACGGAGGGAAACCCTCCTGCAACGCTGTCTCACCATCACTACTTACGATTAAATCTAAAATACATTGTTTTATATCTGGTCTGTGGTCACGAGAGTATCCCTGTGTAATTATAATAGGATTTTCTCTAACTATTTCTAATTCTTTTTCATGATTATTTAGCCGATTTTTGTATTTTCCATGTAAATGTAATGAGGTTGAATCTAAATGAGAATATTTGGTTGATATTTCATATTTTTTGACAACTTCTAAAGCAATTAGCAAGAACAACTTAGTTAGTCCATATTTATATAACTTATCCATTACTCTCCCTAATTTATCATCATTTAAATCTTCGGCTTTAATTCCTACTCCTAATAAATTTTCTAGCGCTTTATTATCAAAAAATTGAGAAAACAAATATAATGGTTTCGAGACAAAACCAAGCCCATTGAGAATAATTGCTTTGACCACTTCTCCTGTATTGATGTTTTCTCTACTATCAACCAAGAAGATATCATTGATTTTTTCTACAATTCCTATATCATCGATTATGCCCGCTACTATTCCTAAATGATCTAAGTTTTTACTCTCAAACTCTTCTTTTTGGTAATCCATATTTTTGGAGAAATTTTCTTTTGTGAAAGGTAGTTCTCACTCATTCTCTCACTTTTTTATTTTGAATTTAGTCTCCACCCCTGACCAATTTCAAGCAAATATCGGTGTCTTTAATACTGGTGATATTAATTATTGAATATTTTAAGTTTTTCTACGTAAATT
>JAHCSU010000318.1 GCA_023522315.1 Nostoc sp. CCCryo 231-06 | reverse complement strand
TTCCAGGATTTGAGCTACCACAACGGAGTTGTTTTCGCAGGATGCCACTGCGGCGATGGTATGTACCAGGACGCAGACTCGTGGAAGAACGCCTGGAATCAAGCAACCAATGTGCAACAGATTCGTTTGATGGGTGCTTGGGATGCGGAAACAGGTAAATACCTCCCCCAGTTCAACCCGCAACTCAAAGGCTTTCATGGCAACGGCGTCTGGGAATCTTTCACTGATTCAAACGGTGTGTTGTGGGCAGGTGGCGATATCGCCACTTCACTCGGTGCTTATGGGGTGCAGAATACTGTAGGTTTTGCCCGATTTGCTCCTCGGGATTCAGCAGCTCCTATGGTTCCTACAAATCTTCAAGTTTCCGTTGATAACGCAACAGATAAATTGAGCTGGACAAAGAGTGCTGAAAGCGGTGTTGTCTACCAAATTATTCGAGATAACCGTGTGGTGGGCTCGACCTCTGAATCAACTTTCTCTCTGAATCATCAGGACGGAGCACGCTACTTTGTCCGTGCAATGGATAGTGCGGGGAACATCTCAGCTTCTACGCCAGTGGTTCTCTCTCCCGTCACACCGTCAACCCCAGCAACTCCTACTCCCGAGATAATTTCTCAAAAAGTCGTCTCTACCGGAGACCAGTGGCAGTACAAACTCGGTCTAGCTGCTTTAGATTCTTCGTGGAAGGACGTCGCGACGACTGAAACTGGGTGGAGTTCAGGTGTTTCGACGCTGGGCTGGGGTGGTTCTAACTTGGCTACCGTCATCGATCGCGGTGATAAATCACCTATAAGTGTCTATTTCCGTAAAGAAATTTCTGTGAATTCTTTGGACGAAGTCAAGAAGTTTCAGATTAGTACCGTAGCTGACGATGGAGTGGTGGTTTACCTTAACGGGAAGGAAGTGGGGCGTAAGAAT
>JAHCSU010000317.1 GCA_023522315.1 Nostoc sp. CCCryo 231-06 | reverse complement strand
TCTCCAGTCTCAAGAGCTTATCATAACCCCTTGGGGGCTAAGTGGGGTACAAAATGCAATCAAGTCAAATATACCCCACATAGCCCCTATTTATACCCTATGTAGGGGTCATTTCCTTCCCAAAGTCCTGAACTATATTTGGGGTATATACAGCCCCCATACAGCCCCCATGAACAATTTTTGAAATCTTTTTTATCAACACAGTAGAAATTAATTTAGATGGCTGACTACTTGATTTATACTTTTACTCTCAATTTTTTTTATTGCCAAATTTAGCAATTTAGTTCTCTGCAAGATTTCGAGCCAAGGTTCTGATCGACTTGCAATCTACCTACGATAAATTGCTCGTTTGGACAGGCTATTGCAAAACTTGAGATTTTCGTTTGGGCTTATAAGCTCAATACTGGTAGTTGAAAAGCAATTCAGTCTTGATCTATAACTTCTTGTTTCTTACGTAACATAGTACGTTCGCCAGACTTCTACTTAACTCAGATTGTTGAAATTGGATTATTACACTGCAACCTTTACTAAATGTCAATGATAATAGACCGTTAATATATTGAATGATTGAATGACCCCAAACGTTTTGGGTCAGCAGCGCAATAAATAGCTATAAAATCTCTAATTAAGTAAACAACCCCACTAGAGCAAGGTAGAATCAATTCAATCACGAGTAACGGAAACAGCATTTTGGCGACGAAATTCGTAACACTGACTGCCTTTAAAGGGGGTGTGGGCAAAACTACCTCAGCAGTGTGTCTGGCTTGCCTGTTCGCACAGAAAGGATATAAAGTTTTGCTCATTGACTACGATCCTAATCGTTCAGCATCCGTTTGGGGTTCTCGCGGCTGTCTACCCTTTCAAGTTGCTACAGAGAATACAGCTAACCGAATAATGGCAAAAGAGAACTTTGATTTTATTGTCATTGACACCCCTGCGCGACCAAGTTCTGCTGAAATTAAAGAGCTAGTTGACGGATGTGATTTACTTTTAGCTATTACAACCCCTTCTGCTCTCTCAATCAGTGCTTTGAACATGATGGTTCAAAGTTTTCCACCAAAAACCAAATATTCTGTTTTATTAACTGTTGTACCTCCATCGTCAGAGCCAGATGGGGAAATCGCTTTTCATACGCTTAGAGAACAAGGTTTACCTGTGTTAGAACAAGGAATTCAACGGTTGAAAGTTTACGAACATGCATCTGCCGAGGGGAAGCCAATCTATGAAATTAAAAGAGGAGGAAAAAAAGCATGGGAAGATTGGAAGGAACTAGCAAAGTTGGAACCAATCAAAGACTTGCTAATCTAAAACAGATTTTAAGCTTTACTCCTGATACGGAGGAGAGCGAGATAATTCCGAATGAATCAAGCAAGGATTCAGGAGTAGTATGGATACCCCGTAGTAAAATTCATTTAACTTTCAGTTTTGTGCCAGGTGGACAGCCTGTGCGCTACTACTATGACCAGGATGAACTAAAAGCTTGGGCGCTAAATGACCTCAAACCAAATGGTATTCACTCTCCATTATGGGTTCGTCCACTAAGCCTTGAATTGCCTGATGAATATGAACTTGTTGCTGGAAAACGCCGCTATCATGGTTCTGAGTTTGCAGAAATCGATCCACTGCCCGCCAGAATCTTTAACTGGAACAACCTTGAAGCTTTCAAAGCATCACTTGCAGAAAACAAAAATCGTCGAGATTTTAGTGCCTTAGAAGATTTAGATGGTACTTTGAAACTCCTTTCTTTGGCAATTGAAGGGACTGTTGAAGAAGCTATAAGTCTGCTGTACCAAATAGATAATCTCAAACGTCGCTCAGGTCTCCAAAAAGTTTTAGAGCATCCTAAGTTTGACACGATCCAAGCAGTGTTTGCATTTTGTGGTGGAATTACATGGGAATCTTTTGTCAAAACTCGGCTTCCCTTGTTAAAAAAACCTCAAGAAATTCTGTCAGCTGTTCGTCAAGGAAAAATTGAATACACCAAAGGGCTAGAGATTGCCAAAATTGACAACTCTGGTATTAGGCAAGAACTCTTATGGGAAGCAATAGCCAACAATCTTTCACTCGCTGAAATTAAGAAACGGTTAAAAATCCTCAAACCTAGTTCAGAAACCCTTATCCAAACTAGACTAGATAGTGCTTACAAGCAATTCAAAAAATCTCTGAAAAACATTGAAAAAGATCCAGAGCATCTCCAAGAAGCGGAAAGTTTACTACTTCAAATAGAAGAATTTTTACAAAAAAAGTGACCCAAAATGTTTTGGGTCATTTAGTAAAGCAGCTTACTGTTGGGGTTTTAGCAAAAGTGAGCAGGCAAGTTATGCCTCGGAGAGAAGTTAAAAGATTTAGCTAACCATAGAGTTGATCTTTCTAAAAGATATAAAATAAATATTTTTAGTAATTATGTACTATAATTAACGAACTTCTAGGGTTATAATCATGTGCGGCATTTTTTAATAAGCAATGTCCACTCTTCCTAATCTTTCTCCTCAACAAGTAAGTGCCTTTCCTCAACACGAAACAATCACCGGAGTCGTAGAACGCCTAACTTTTTACTCTGCTGAGTCAGGCTACACTGTGGCAAGGCTGACCCGCCCCCGTAGCACTGAACTCACAACAATTGTCGGCAGCTTTGCCAATATTCAACTCGGTCAAACTCTACAACTTACGGGTTTTTGGCGTGACCATCCGCAGTTTGGGTCACAGTTCCAAGTCATCAATTACCAAGAAACTAAACCAGCCACTCTCACCGGGATTGAGAAATATTTAGGTAGTGGACTTATAAAAGGTGTTGGGCCAGTTACAGCCAAGCGCATCGTTGCTCACTTTGGACTTGAAACCCTCGACATTATTGAAAACCAGATTGAGCGCTTAATTGAAGTTCAGGGCATCGCTAAAAAACGGATTACCCTAATCAATACCTCTGCCAAACTACGAGGGTTCAACGCCCGTAGAAACGGGATGAATA
>JAHCSU010000316.1 GCA_023522315.1 Nostoc sp. CCCryo 231-06 | reverse complement strand
AATTACTATATCTCCCCACTCCCGCGCCTTTCACTCGCGGTGCGCTGTAGACGGGTAACGCGAAAGCAGGCGACTGGCGTCCCCCCACCAACCGAGTCCGGTATGGTGTGGGGATTCCCGTCTGTTCAGCTAAACTTTTGCTTCCAAAGACTTGAGTAACTCTGTATTCACACCCGATTCACGAGTCAGGGCAATTTTGCCAGTGCGGGCGATCTCTTTCAAACCAAATTTTTGTAACACCTGCACGATCGCTACCATTTTACCTGGATCTCCCACAACTTCTAAAGTGAGAGAATCTTCTGCCACGTCCACGACTCGCGCCCGGAAAATCTGAGACAGTTCGATCACTTCTGAGCGATTGCTGGTACTAGCATTCACCTTCAAAAGCATCAATTCTCGCTCGACGCAAGGAGTTTCGGTAATATCTTGTACCTTAAGGACATTGACTAACTTGTATAGTTGCTTGGTGAGTTGCTCGATAATGCGATCGTCACCAGGGATAACCATCGTAATTCGAGAGACTCCTCCTTGTTCAGCAGGGCCAACAGCAAGGCTTTCAATATTAAAGCCGCGACGGGCGAATAAACCAGAAATGCGGGAAAGAACACCCGCCTCATCTTCTACCAAAACTGAAAGGGTATGTTTCATCTTCGCCAACAGAGGCTAGCATAGGATTCGAGGAACGCAGACTCTAGTACCGCTTTGCAGAATTCACTCATTCAATCAAAATTCCTTAAGTTACAAACTCTTGACATTTTGTGAAATGTATGTTGATTTCTGTTGTGGCGTACTACTGCAGTGACACTCCTACACTGATTGCAAGCAATACAGTGTAGGCAACTAAAGCCCTGTTAAGGATATTAAGAACTTCCTTCTCTACGAGACGCTGCGCGAACGCAGTACTCCATTGGTTTCCTGCTACGGCGTTTTATAGTGAGGTGCGTGTCCTGCCCCACTGTCTTTTTAAAAGACTATCTATGTTCCTTAAAGATTTTACTCATTGGAGGCAGCAGTCAGGTAGTAAATACCATATTTAAGACCGCACTTCCCAATAAAACCCCATATCTTTAGTTGTCTAGGTTCAGTGCATCGCTTCGCTCAACACAAGTGTACAGCCAGCATTTTCGGCTTTATCTGTACTTTTTTATCATACCATTGATGCGGTATTTGCCTTAAGAAATATAATGAATATGGGTCATGTCTCGACATAGCAATTAATTGTTATGGCTACGCCAAAAGACATTAATTACTATCTCTCTCCACTCCCGCGCATTCACTCGCGGTGAGCTGTAGACGGGTAACGCGAAAGCAGGCGACTGGCGTCCCACACTCACTTTTAGGAGTGTGGGGCTTCTGCTGTTATAGCTAAAAAATTGTGCAGAAATCATCCTCTAAGGAGAAATTTCATTGAATGCATCTCTTTTCATTGGCAGATGCGGCATTTTTGTAAAGCTTTTATACTCAGACTTAATGAACCGAGAATAGGAGAAAAGTTTTTATGGGTTGGTTAAAAAGACTATTTGGGATGGAAAAACCTCAAAATGCAGAAGTAAATCCTACTGCACAGTCAATAGCGCAAACTCCTAGTACTAGCGTTGCCCCTACTGCTACTCAATCAATACCCCCAGAACGTCTAGGATTAAGCGGCGAATATGACCAAAGTGGTTTAGCAAAGCGGGTAGCGTTGGCGTTTGATGAAGACCCCCAACTCGATGATGTTAATACGCTTTGGGTTGCTCAGACTGGTAGTACTGTGGTGTTGAAAGGTAAAGTTCCCAGTCAAGAAATTCTCAATAAGATGGTTTCTGTAGCTCAATCTGTGAATGGGGCTACAGATGTTGACACTAACCAAGCCACCATTGGCTAGGTCTTAAGCAATTCACGCATTCAATAGTGGCTAAGGTATTGGCTGGCGCGATCGCACCCATTGCATAATATTTAGAGAGTAACTAAGGGTTTGCGATCGCTAACCCAGCTTTCAATCCAATCTAAAATAGCTTGGTTGACTTGTTCAGGGCATTCATCATGGGGACAATGACCCACACCTTCTAAATTCAGCACTTCTAACTTATCGTTATATTGGGCGAATTGGCTAGCCAGGGCTGGGGGAACAAACCGATCCTTTTGTCCCCAAATTAATAACATGGGAATTGTTAAGGTTGGTAATACTTTCTTGACACTGGGACTAAAGTTAATTCCGAGCGTAGCTTTGAACAAAGCACTAAAAGCCCTCGCCGAACCTCTATCTTGGGGAGGCCCTGCTAAAATTTCTATGAGTTCATCGGTAATTGCCTCTGGGTTAGCGTAGGCCAGACTAGCCCAGCGACGCAGCACCCCTGGACGGCGCACGAAGTTAAATAAAGGTTTCAGAATCAACGGCGAAGCGACAATATTTTTAATTGCTCTGACAAGGGGTTGCAGCACAGGCGGAATTGCTTCTTGCTCTAGTGAAGGGTCGGGTAAACTCATCATCACCATACCCAGCACCATATCGGGGTGAGTCGCGGCGGCGGCCATCGAAATCAGTGAACCGTTGGAATTGCCTATTAATATCGCTGGTTGACGGATAAATGTTTTCCAGAAATCGTAAACCTGCTCAACCCAGAGTTCGATGCTGTAATTAGCTGCGGCTTTTTCAGAAGCGCCAAAACCCAGCATATCGATGGCGTAAACTGTGTGATGTTCACCCAACACTTCTAAATTATGTCGCCAATGGCCAATGGAAGCGCCAAAGCCATGTAACAGAATTAGGGGTGTTGTGTTGTGGTGATTTTGGGTAGCGCGAATGTAAGTATAGCGAGTTTGCCAGCCGCGCCAAACCCAATCCCTTTGATTACCAACCCGTTCTTGCCAGTGTAGTGTAGTTGTCACAGTCTCCTTTAATTCATCAGCGTGGAAATACTATTATAAAACTTTGATTTTTCAACTCGTATGGAAAAACCTCACCCTGTCCTAACGGACATCCCTCTCCTTACTAAGGAGAGGGACAGGTTTTGCGTAGCAGAACCAGGGTGAGGTTTCTTTGGGCTATTCGATAAACTTAGGAGAGAGGTTAAAACTACTTCGCTAACTTCTTAAGCTCTGCATCTGTAAACGGATTCTTCCCCGCTCGTAAATCTTTCACCCAGCGCTGCCGTTGTGCTTTATAATTTTTATCTTCAGTCTGAGCGATAAATGCCTCAAAGTCTTGAATCGCTCCTTGGATGTTGCCAGTCAGCGCCCTCGCCAAGCCACGACTATCACGAATGTTACCATCTTCAGGTTTAAGTGTAACGGCTTTTTCACAGGCTGGTAACACATCAGCGGCTTGTTTTTGCAGACTGCCTTGCCAGCATATTTCATTCCAAGAATTAGCAGGAATTTCGACTTTTGGATCAAACTTGAGAGCTTCGGTATAAGCCGCGATCGCTTCCTTAAACTTTTTCTCTTCTAAGCGGCTGGCTCCTTCATCAACTGAGCGTTCAGCCTTGCCTTTGTTGACAAACTCTTTCGCTCTCGCCTGGGAATCAAACTTTAATTTATTATCCCACTGCTGTGCTTTGCTAAACTTTTCCACAGCGCCATTAATATCATCATTTCGCGCTAACTTCTCACCTTGGATGACTAACGTTGTCGCCCCTTGCGCCTTACGGGCAGCAATTCTCATTTTGAAAAGAAATCAGAGAAAATTCTGTTATTTAAATAGAGAAATTGTGTCGAAGCATCATTTTTTGACAGATAATTATCATCCGACGCTGAAGATAGACAGGTTTTAAGAAATTTGTCCATAAAAAACCGATTTCAACTGATAAATTCAGATGAAATTCTCACCAACTTTTTAGTTTTTTTAATAAATAACTTTCCCCTCCTCTTTCAATATATTGACATTTTTCAACTAGAATTTACTTTTTAAAATGGGACATGCTCTTCTCGAATAAATGAGAATAAATGCGACCAATCTTTAAACCATAAATATTTTAATAAGGTACGAATATCCTTAAATAAAGTAGTTCGAGTTACTAATAGTTCACGAACTTTTTGATAGGTATAATTAACTAAATCTAAAATAGTATGAAATAAAAAAGCTAATAAATTCAAAGACAATAATAACTCGCACAAATGATTTTCACCATGACCAAAGTTATGCTCTAAATTATAACCGTGATTTTTAAGAACGTTATTGCCTTCATTCTCCACTTTCCATCTGCTGCGTGCAGCCTTGACAATTTTTTCAACATTATTTTCAGTGATTTTATGATTAGTTATCCAATTATTTTGGTAGATAATTTCCTCTGTTTTCTCATTAATAACAGTCACTTCGCACCAATTAACTTCGAGACTTGAGTCTTCATCTCTTAATGGAAGTCTAGAAGCATAACGATAACGATAAATTAGATTTTTTCGCCCATCCCATTCTTTCTTTTCAACGGTTGTAACTTCTCCACTTTTTTCTAAGAATTCTAGCCATTCATATAAAGTTTTATGTGACGTTTCAAGACAAACAAAAATAAAATTATAACCTTGTTTTAGAGCTAGTTCACAAATAGGGTGATGAGAATACAAGTCATCGCCTAAAAGGGTTACAGCATAACCATACTTGTTTTTATGATTCTTATTTAACCATCTTTTTATAGCCGCGTTTTCACAGTCTTGTTTTTGATGTCCGTCTTGCTTTTTAATAAATTCTGGTTCTAAATTAATCACTTGTTTTTGATTGGGCGAAACCACAATAGGTGTGACACAACCATGAAAATAAGTTGTAGTTCCATTTCGATGATTACGATAGTTACAATGAGGGCAATTAATTTTCTTAGATGAGAAATATTCTGTGCCATCTAAAGCGATTAAAATTTCTGACTCTAAGTAGAGAAACTTTTTTAAAACTCCATTTTTATTTAACCATTCATAGACTTTTTGAAAAGCCCTAAAGATAGTAGCGGCTGGAACTGGATCTAACAAATTTCTTATTTGATTATCACACGGGATTTTCTCAATTGAAAATAAACTTTCTGCGTTATCTTTTCCTTTATTACTTTTCATTAACCGTTGGTGGTCTAAAAAAGATGCTGACTGAGTAAAAAATATTGAAAATGCAGCCATCACTGCATCTTCTACCTGATATCTTGTATTATTTCCGGGTTTCCTTTCATCCGGTAAGTCATGTAATGATGACCGTAAAAATTGCACTAATTCCGGAATTTCTAGGGTCGCTGCTTTTGGAATCATCTGGGAGTAATTTGACTAATTAATATTTTCAACTCACCAATTTTACCAAAACTCGACAACTATTATAAATTCTTATTTCGATTGAGTTTTATATTCTAAAAAGAGAACTATTTTCCTGGATTTACCCTTCGTTCTTAGGCAATTCCCTCTAATGTATTGAGTATTTATACTTAATCAATCGGGTCAATTGTTCTTTTAGCGATGCCTGCGGCGGGCTGCGCCTACGCCTCTCCCTAAAAAACTAATTATTTTGTACTACATTTTGAATTTCAAAATGGGGTTTAATACCCTATTTATTTCAAAATGAGAATTGCTGGAAAGAAATTAAGCCCCCCTTTTTAAGGGGGGTTGGGGGGATCTCCGAGAGATGAAAACCACTAACCGAGAAGTACTCCTGTAAATCGCGTTCCAACTCAGCGCGAGTTTTTAACGGGCGAGTTCCTTTTTCATCCGTCAGCAAATACAGTAATATTTCTGCTGCTTGCTGATTCTCAACACCGCAATCATTAACAACTTCATCCAAATAACGCTTAACCAATTCGTCCTTAGTGCCACGCTGTCGATATTCTGCCAGAGTTGTAATATTATCCGTTTGCAATTGCGCCCCCACAACCTGCAACTCAATGGGACGAACTTCACCCAATTCCCCGGCTAAATCTTGCACGAGTTGTTCAACTAAAGCAGGTTCTAAGTGAAAACTAGTATTTTCAGTTAAACGCTGAATAATTGACTTCGCATCAACAGGTGAGAAATTCCCCAACTTGTAAAGCACATTATTACTGAGAATGTCATTGCCAATAATCTTGAGGCTAGACAAATCATTGCACTCCAGCAAGTAATGAATGTAATCCACCCGCAGCGATAAGATAACTTTCACCGATAGAACATTCAGACACTCTCCCAGAAACTCAAAGAATTGCTTCCTTTGTGCAGGTTCGGTGTAAACAAAGAAAAATTCCTCAAATTGATCAAAAATTAGCACCGTGCGGAGATTACGCTGTTCGTTTTCGCGTAGTTGAGTAATTAACGACTTTGTAGAGACGCGATTCATCGCGTCTGCACTAGGACGTGAAGAAGATGCGGCGAGTAAAGAATGGGTATTTTGAATATCAAAGGTCGGCGTTTCGAGTTCAAAGGTCGGCGTTCCGAGTTCAGAGGTCGGAGTTCCGAGTTCAAAGGTCGAAGTTCCGAGTTCTGAGGTCGGAGTTCCGAGTTCTGAGGTCGAAGTTCCGAGTTCAGAGGTCGGAGTTCCGAGTTCCGAGGTTGGAGTTTCGAGTTCAGAGGTCGGAGTTTCGAGTTCTGAGGTCGAAGGTTGAGGTTCTGACTCTCCTGAATCAGGATAGACGCGATGAATCGCGTCTCTACAAATTTCCCGTTCGTCACTCTTTGGCAAAAGCTTCCCTAATTCTTCCACCCAGTTGGTGTAAACGCGCATTACCACCGGCAAATAATCTTGAACACCGATCGCTTTATCCTTTAAAGCTGGCACTAATCCCGCATTCACCAGAGAACTTTTGCCCACACCCGATTGCCCATGAATTACTATCAACTTTTTATCAGGGCGACCCATGCGTTCAATCAAACGTTCTACATCCAAGAGGCGACCAGATGCAGCAATTTCTGGGGCAATATTTCCTTGGGGAGAGTTTGAGCGCAATGTCTCTACAAATGCCTGTTTTGTAGCTTCTAACCTACCTGCACCAATAAAAGCCCGCAAACCAAATTGCTGTTCAATAGAACGCCGTTGCTGTTTGATTTTGTATGCTTTGAGATATTCTTTCTGCTCAAAATAAAGCTGCTGCAAAAATCTGAGAATATCCAAGTAAAGCCTGACATCTTCTAGGGGATTACCTACATCCCTAGCAGTTTCTAAGCTGAGAGTTGCCTCTTGAATTTGACCTAAATGGTATTGAGAACGACCTAAGATAAATTGATATAAGCTCAAATCTTTTGATTTGAAATCCCTTTCGGGAATATCAGCTAAAACCCCTGATATATTCGCTGATTCCACATTAGGAATCGCAGCAAAAAGTTCCAAAGCTTGCTTAACAAACTGATTGGCTTCAACCCAGTTATTTTTAGCCAAAGCCACCTCAGCTAAAAAACCGTAATCTTTGGCTAATTCCCTTATCTGGTTGTTAGTTTGATGGATTACTAAAGCTTGTTCTGCAAGGCTCTGCAACATTTCCCATTTTTGCAACTCTCGCAACACATCACCGAATTTAACTACTGTATTAGCAATTAAATCTGGGCTTCTAAACTGGTTAATAAAATTTATATACTCTTGAATATAATGCCAAGTTGCTTGCCAATCTGGATGATTAATATCTTGATGTTTAAAAGCTTTGAGATAATAGCAAAAGCCAATCTCACCGAGGATTTTTACCTGCCTTTCTAAATTATTACTTTGCTGCCATAGCTCAAAAGCTTTGTGATAATGCTCAATAGCCGAATCTTTGTAATTATTTATCTGCTTGATAAAACCTAATAAAGATTCTAAATTAGCTTGAATCTCTAAATTATAAACATCTGGCTGATTGAGTAAATCTCTTTGCGCCGCTTCTAACTCATTTTCCAGTTTAATATATACATCAACGCTAAATTTTAAGTTGTTACTAAACCATTGATTAGCCGTTTTGCTGATAAAATCTACTAATTCTTGTGTTGATATGGCAAAATTTCTCGTAGTTGCCCAACTTTCCAAGTCTGGCGCAAACTGTATTAGTTGTTTGTAGATTTCATCATCAATCCACAACACCAAAGGAAAAGGAAAATTTTTACGAAACTCCTCCCGTACCTGATTAGCAGAAGTTAACATCACAGCCAAATTCTGCACTGTCTCTAAACCCACAACCATCACACAGCCTGGTACATTCTCACCAAATTCGTCCCGAATGGCGGTATAAAGAGTCTTGTGAGATTGCTGCACTACCAAAAGCTGAATTTCGACTTGAGAGATTTCCCGCAATCTTTCGATCAGGCGATCGCGCAAACTGGCATAATTACATCGTGCCAAAATCAGCTTAAACTGTCCCGCAGAAGTTTCAATCCCCCAAGCTAATTGTTGCAGAGAGCGTAGGCGTAGCCCGTCGTAGACATCGTTGTTTACATGGTCATTTTCTGGTGGTTGCGAGTCTGTCATACCAATTTTGGATTTTGGATTTTGGATTTTGGATTAAAAGAACCTGGGCGAATTCCATTCGCCCATTTCGCGTTAAGTTGACTACAAAATTAAACTTCCTGGCGTTTTAACTCCTGTATCAATATTTGAGTGCGTTTGCTAGCTTCTCTTGCTTGTTGTCTAAAATACTTGGCTTGCTGACGGTCACTTAAGCACACTTCAGATGCTTTTCTACTAAATTCAACAGCTTGTTTACTGAGTTCTTTAATCCGAGTCTTTAACTCTGGGATTGTTTTCATATCTCCTCCTGTTCCAATACTGTTCGGTTAAGGCAAGAGACGCGATGAATCGCCGTCTCTACAATAATCACTGCAACTCCCTCGCCTCTGCCAAAATGGGGTTAACATCAAACCAAGATTCGCCATTATCTCGATATTCAAACACAAACCGACTGCGAATCAACTTCTGATACCCTTGGTCATCGCTGACTTTCTTCTTTTGCTTGACATGACGTAACAATTGCCATTCATCATCAGAAATTGGCATAGTCATTTCATTCCGACGCGCGCGAACAACTTGGTCTAAAGTTTCACGCGAGAGGGGAAGCGCCATTTCTTCCATAATCCAAGTATTCAGCAGTCTGAGCAAATCTCGCACATGACCACCACTCAATCTACATAAGCGGTCTAGGGCGGCGGTACTATCAAAAATTTCAGTAATCTTATTCAAGCGCTCATCCGGTTGCAAGTCAGGAAAGGCTCTTGCTAGCACCATCTGTTTCATCAGTGCCATTCCCTCTTCATGAACCCTGCCATCAGGCCATTCTACTGGAACCATTGGCAACACTTTGGGGTCTTCCGGGAATCGCTGGGTAAGCATTCCGTAATCGTTGGAAAACTTTAGAGATAAAGGCATGGTATAAATTAAATGACAATTCAGTTTTGTCAAAAATTCACCTTGATCTACAAATAGGTATTCCTGCTGCGGACGACCCCAAGCTTTGACACGATTATCTATCCGGTCAAGATTATCGACAATTACCACCAGACCATTTTTACCCTGCTGTTTTAGTTTAGCGATGCCTGCGGCGGGCTACGCCTACGCAGGTTCCAATAATTCCCGATTAATCGCTTCTAGCAGATTAGTTTTCTGCGGTGCTAAATATTGATTAAGTTTTGCCCGTAGGGTTGGGTCACTTTTCATCCTTGTAGTGATTTCGCCAATGCCCACAGACAGAGAAAGCTTTTCTTTTTCAGAGGTGACACCAAAATCGCCAACATTTGGAAGCTTAACTTTTACCCCCGTCACCTCGGAGTTTAAGACCTTCCACGCACCTTGGAGTAAATCATTAAACCTGGTGGGTTCGCCCAGTGTAATTTTATCAAGACTTTGACTCACACGCCGAGCGATCGCCAGCAGCACATCAGCAATATCCACATCAGTCATTTCCAGGTCTTCGCTAGACTCAAAATAGACTACGTGGAAGTCTAATTTTTCCAGTTCCGCCTGTAGCCTTAATAGTTCCGTCGATTTACCACAGCCAATATGTCCAGTAAATAGAGTACACGTAGGTTCATTCGGCTTGAAAAAAGTAATTTTTTGCTTCAGCTTACCGATAATATCCCCACCTCGCACCGTGGAAAAGTCAATGTAGTATTTCACATCTGACAGATTGTTGACGAACAGAGTTCGACTGGGGTCAGTTGCCTGAAAAAACGCTCGTAAATCTATGGACATAAATCTAGTAATATATTTATCTTGTATTGCTTACATATCTTTGATCACAAGAATAAAGCTAGTTACACTACTTCAGGACAATATTTCGGAGAATTTTCGGTTTGTTTGAAGCGATCGTTAAGTGTAATACAGACCATTCGTAGGGGTACAGCATTGCTGTGCCCTTACTCCTTGGGCTTATCAAAAATAGCGATCGCATCCATATCGGTAAATTTATTAGCGGTTTTTGACTAGAAATACTACTAGGTTTACTAAATGTAATGTAATATGCTACATTAATTTTGCTAGATGTCCTGCATCTGTGAGCTTGGTATTCTGGAGATATGATGTTGCTCGATGCGATCGCCTACGGTGGGCGGTTACGCGATCGCAAAAAGTATTGCTAAATAATTTTAATAATATTTAACATGGTCTAGGTTGTGTAATTTAGATTAACTATTAGAGAGAAATTCTCGAAGACTTAGTAGAATGACAAATACAACGACGCAACTCTTTTATGGATTAGTTACTCTAGAACTGTAGACTATGTTTTCAGTCCTGAGTTATTTTTGTATTTTGCCTTTGAGGCATACCTTTGAGGCATACCAATCAAGACCACACCAAATCCTTCATTAATATCTCCCACAAATCATAATGCCTGTGATTGAGAAGAAAAGAACTCGCGATCTGCCCCAAATTAACGAACGAATTCGCTACCCAAAAATTCGGGTAATTGATACTGATGGTGCCCAACTGGGAATTATGCTCCCACAAGAAGCACTAGAACTAGCAGAAGAGAAAGAGTTAGATTTGGTGCTAATAAGTGACAAAGCTGACCCGCCAGTTTGTCGGATTATGGACTACGGGAAATATAAGTTTGAGCAGGAGAAAAAGGCGCGGGAAGCCCGGAAAAAGCAGCACACGGCTGATGTCAAAGAAGTTAAGATGCGCTACAAAATAGAAGAACACGACTACAACGTGCGTGTTAAGCAAGCAGAGCGCTTTTTGAATGATGGTGATAAAGTCAAAGCGACCGTCATCTTCCGGGGTCGAGAAATTCAACACAGCGACCTAGCAGAAGATTTGCTCAAGCGAATGGCAACGGATTTGGAGCCTTATGGTGAGCTTCAACAAGCGCCTAAAAAAGAAGGGCGAAACATGATGATGCTCATCTCGCCTAAGAAATAATCCTCTAACTGTATTAATAGTCCAACTTTGAAAATCCCCTGACTTTTAGCCAGGGGATTTTTTGATGTTTCGTTTCGATGCAACATGCGCCCAAAGTTCTGAGGTTGTTTAAATTTATCTAAAATCGATAGTCCTGAAGGCTGAATGGGAAACATAATACTCAGTTGCTCAGGACTTTTGCTATTTCCAGGGGATGAGGGGGATAAGTAAGTATTTTCTTCCCCTGCTCCCCATTACGCGGTGATACTACCAGAAAATAAAACTGCATGGAACTGAAAAATCACTGGTTGGCTGCAAATAAAGTTGCTTTACCACGGCTACTACAGTGGGTGAATCTCCGACCAGAGGAGAGCGAAAGAACTCAACTCATGTTCTTTTTTTACACAACTGTATGTGTAGGATTGCGGTGGGCAGAGGACAGTAGCGTGGCGCTGTTTTTGGATGAATACGGGACTCAGCTACTGCCGTGGATGTATATTGCTAGTGCCGCCATGAGTGCAGCACTGGTTTTTTTATACTCTTGGCTGCAAAAGGTTTTTCCCTTACGCAAGGTGATTGTAGCGATCGCACCTTGCATGTTGATGCCATTACTATTATTAGTTGTGTTACGTTCGGGAGCGCATGTTTCATACCTGGCAGTTATTTCGGCATTTCTGCTGCGGCTGTGGGTAGATGCCCTTTATGTAGTCAATGACCTCAACACTTCCATCGTCGCCAACCAAATATTTAATATTCGGGAGATTAAACGGACTTACCCACTGGTGAGTAGTGGGCTTTTAGTTGCAGATGTGATCAGTGGCTTTAGTTTGCCTTGGCTAGTGCAATACACCACACTGAATAAGATCATCTTCATCGCCTGTATAGTAATTTTATTAGGATCGGGGATTTTATTCTATTTAATTCATCACTATCGAGCGGCTTTTCCTGAAACCCCACAAAGACTAATTCCTGAAGAACAAGCTTCACGAGAGCGTTTCATTAAAAGTCCTCTGAAGCGCTATATTTGGCAGCTGTTTGCTTTTGTCGGTCTGTTGCAAGTCATTGGGTTGTTGATAGATTTTCAATATCTGCGCGAACTCCAATCCAATTTGGGCGACCGAGAACTCGCCAGCTTCTTAGGTCTTTTTGGTGGGACATTGGGACTGTGTGAGTTGTTGTTGCAGTGGTTTATTTCCAGCCGACTCATCGAACGGATGGGGGTATTTTTCACAGCAACGCTTTTACCAATCACCGTAGGCTTTTCACTACCAGGAGTGCTGGTATTATTCCATTTAATTCCAGCCATCCAATCGCAAAGCTTTTTTTGGGGACTGATAATTGTCAAATTTTGCGATGAACTTCTGCGCTATACCTTTGTCATGAGTAGCGGCCCAATTCTGTATCAACCGATTCCAGAGGCAATTCGCAGCCGGATGCAGACTTTATCTGGTGGAACCGCCGAAGCGATCGCTACAGGTTTGACAGGAGTGCTAATTTTTGCAACTATATTGTTTTGTGGACGGTTTATACCCGTACCGTTGCAAAAGTGGGTGTTAGTAGCAGAAACAATGCTGATAGCTGGCACCTGTTTAAAAGTAGTTTGGGAATTGCGATCGCGCTACGTTGAACTGTTAGTCTTGAGTGTGGCCCGGGGCCAATTGAGTGCAACCAATGTAGGCTTACGATTCTTCAAGCAAGGCGTAGTCAAAGCCTTGGGAGAAAAAGGCAGCGAGGCAGATAAACGCTCTTGCATTGAACTTTTAGCCCAAATTGATCCCCAAGGATGTGCGGAAGTTTTAGCACCTCTGTTAGTCAAGTTAACCCCAGATTTGCAGCGCCAAAGTTTGGAAGTCATGCTGATAGCAGGTGCAAATCCCGCTTATCTATCCGCCATCCGTCCTTTGCTAGAACAACCCCAAGAAACTAACCCCGAAGTTTTCGCTCTAGCACTGCGCTACGTTTGGCTGGCTGAACCAAATCCCAATTTAAGCATCCTAGAAGAATACCTGAACCCCCGGCAAAACTCACTCATCCGCGCCACCGCCGCCGCTTTAGTCTTACGTCAGGGAACGCCCATGCAAAAGGTAGCAGCTACCCAAACCATGCGCCGGATGTTGACTCATAAGAAAGAACGAGAACGGGTAAATGGAGTTAGAGCGCTTAGAGAAGCAGTTTATTTGCAGGCGTTGCGGATTCACATCCCAAATTTATTACAAGATGAGTCATTACGAGTCCGCTGTGCCGTATTAGAAATGATTGCAGCAACCCATTTAGAAGAGTACTATTCGGCACTGATAGCAGCACTTTATTACAAATCAACCCGCACTACAGCAATGTCAGCTCTAGTGCGATTAGAGAATGAAGCTATAGAGATGCTGTTGCGGTTGGCTACCAATATTTACAAACCAGAAGTAGTGCGAATGTACGCTTGGCGTACCATTGCTCAAATTGGTACTCAGGAAGCATTGGAGACTTTATGGGAAAACTTGGATACATCCTGGGGTACAACTAGGGATCATATTCTTCGCAGCTTACTAAAAATACACAAACAACCAGGAATTAAAGGTTTAGTGGATCGGTTTTATGAAAGTCGGGTAGAAAATTTAATTGAGCAGGAATTAAAGTTTTTAGGCGAGATTTACGCCGCATATATAGACTTGAACACACTAGACGAAAAAGAAGATCATCAATCCAGTCAGAGAATTGTGATTGTCTCGGAATTACTGCAACGCGCCCTTTTAGAGTTGGAATTGGATGTCAAAGAGCGGCTGCTACTGCTATTGAAACTGCTTTACTCGCCAGAAAAGATGCAGGCAGCAGCATTTAATCTGCGATCGCTCTCAGTGGTAAACTTAGCACGAGGGTTAGAAATCCTAGAGCATACCATAACTTTGTCTTCAAAGTCTTTATTACTGAATATTTTAGATAACCGACCACAGTCAGAAAAATTGCAACATCTGGTAGAAGCCAAACTCGTAGAATATGAGAGTATGGTAGTTAGCGATCGCCTCCACAGATTGCTGATGTTGGGTAACTTGCTTTCTGACTGGTGTCTAGCTTGCTGTTTTCATTTTGCTCAAGTGACTCGCACGCCACTGACAAGTTCGGAGATTTTAGTGAGTTTGCGTCATCCAACCGGCTTTGTTAGAGAAGCTGCGATCGCATATCTAAATATGGTTTCACATCGCGTTCTCCTGCAAATCCTCCCCCAGTTAGAAAAAGATCCACATCCTTTGGTAGCTGCTCAAGTCAAAGAGTTACTCGAAAAATACCAGTTTAAAAATTAAAATTTATAGTCTTATTAGTGCAATTACCTCTAACTTCTTACCAAAGAAAATTTGATTCCTTCCTGTGGAATGTAGTACCACCTGTCACGGAAGTTTATCATGTGTTCACTGATATGGATGCTATTAAAACTAAATGCTGGTGACAAGAAATGACTAATAATCAACAAATTACTTATCCTCTGATTCAACAAGAGCATATCAAGCGTCTAGGCACAGACAAATTAGCCCTGCTCCGTAGTCGCCGTCAGCAAAAGCCTTTTGTGATAAATCCAAGTTTTACTGGTCGGATTCTAAACACAATCGCGGTTGCCTCTATTGCCAGTACTTGCTTATTTGGGATAGGCACGCTTTCGTGTTGGGGGTTAGAGATTATTGAGGCGAACACAAAATCAATTTCCCTCAGTAAAGAGCATGAATGGCAGATACGAAAACATATCTGCTTCGGCTGGATGCTTGTTGGGTTTTCCAGCTTTGTTGCTAGTGCCTCGTTGGGTGAAAAGCCTCAGCAACAAATCAATGAATAGACCAATTGCCAAAGACTCTTTTATTCATTAAGCAAACAACAGCATTTTAAATATGAAACTACCTCAAATGATCGTCACAACAGTAGCAGCAATCACTTTTGGATACATTGGTTCCCAATACTTCACCAGAAATATGATGTATATCATAGGCGGTGGAATGGTTGGGGTTGGTGCAGTAGCATACGTAATGCCGCCGAGAACCAAACAAAAGCCAACCCACACACAACCAAAGGAGCCTGCGGAAACTACTCGCCACTGAGCGCAGTAGTTCTCAGATGGGAACAAATGCTCAAAAAATTAATGAATTGTCAGCCCCTACGAAGAAGTCAAAAGTCAAAAGTCAACTTCACGGTGTGGGTTCAGAACGTCGAATTTCCTCTACTTGACCAACTTCAAAAATTAGAGTGAATGGTTGTCCCATCTCTCGCTCGATAAATTTTTCTAATAACTCTACTTGCCGAGGTGTGACAGGTTCTCTTGCCCGGACACTCAAACGGACTTCTGGGGGATTTGTCAACCAATTGGTATTACTGTTAAGTAACTGCAATCGCCCAAAGGTGACAGTTCGATTCAATAATGCCCGTCGTAAGCTAGTTTCTAGTTGCGCTTGCCGTACAAGTCGAGCAAAGCTGACTCCCAAGGGAATTAGCAGGATAGCTGTCAAAGCCATAGTCCAAATTAGGGGTTGACGGGCCCGCGCCATTGAAGTGTAACCCGCTACTAAGAATGTCACCATACAGGAGAGCGCAATACCTAGCAAGTTGGTGAGATAAAGTAGGGTTGCTCCTAAACTGAGTGACCAATTTCCTTGTGCCAAGCCTAAGCCAATCACACAGATGGGGGGCATAAGGGCAACAGCGATCGCAGTTCCCGCTAAACTAGTAGATATTTTCGTCTCAACTTTCGCGTAGCCACTGATACCACCAGCCGCTACCGCAATTCCCAAATCTAACAATGTTGGTCTTGATCTAGCCAGTATCTCGCTACCATAGCTCGGCAATCCCACCAGCAAACCCAGAATAAAGGCGATCGCTATCGCTAACAGTGTGCCCACTGCTACAGTAATTATCCCCTTGCGGAACAAGGTAATATCTGCTTGCAAAGCACCAAAAGCTAAACCGCGAATCGGCAACATCAGAGGGGCAATGATCATGGCGCCGATAATCACAGCCGCACTGTTAGACAATAAACCTAAAGTAGCGATCTCCTTCAGAGGAGCTTCGCTAACGCACAGGAGCTAATAATCAAAATTATGTAAGCTGAGTCTAGGGTTGATTCTGTCAGCAAGTCTATTTGTAACTGTTGGAGTTGTTCCGGCTGCGAACCCCGGCGGCGGAAATTTTTAAAGCGGTCTCGAATGTTATTACCCAAGACCTTCCTCCTAAATACTCGGTTAACTATCAAATTTTCAATCTTTGCTATTTTAAAGTCTTACATTGAACTGGTGTCATCTGAAAATAGTCAGATGATGATAAATGCAAAATTATACCAGGAATATTTTTATTGCCCAATCACACTAGAGTTAACAAGAACAGATAAACCCGTTCCCCTGTTTAGGGACTTCCAAATAAAAAAATATCCCAAAACTGATCTAAAAATCCTCTCTATTTCTTCTCTCTCTATGTTCGGTTATTGAGCGACTTGTACTGAGCGTAGTCGAAGTAAGTCGAAATACTGCGTCTCTGTGGTAGCCTGCGGCAAGCCGTACCCCTCCGGGGAAGCAAGCTACGCGTAGCGTCTCGTAGAGAAGCGTCTACGTTTATTGGATAATTTATTTCTTGGAAATCCCTTACAGCCTTCTTAATACCAAGAAATTCAGCCAGCGATAATAATGTCTGTAGATATGCCCTGTTCAATTAATCCCCCTGCGGATGCTCATCCCACAAGGTTGTCAGTTCCCGTAAACTCTGATGATTGCCATTACCCAAAATCAGATGATCTAGTACCGGAATGCCCAAAAGCTGCGCCCCAACTAACAACTGACGCGTCAATTCTATATCTTCCTGGCTGGGTTCAAGGTTGCCAGAAGGATGGTTGTGGGCAACTATTACCCGCGTTGCTCCTTGACGAATAACTTCCCGAAAAATATCGCGGGGAGAGGCTAGGGTTTCGGTTGCCGTGCCAATGGTAATTACTTGCGTACCCAATAAGCGATTCTTAACATCTAACAGCACCACTGCAAAACGTTCTTGTATTTGCCACATCAAATCTTGACTGAGGGTAGCAGCAGCAGCAAGTGGGCTATCAATTAATGTGCGATCATTGGGACGAGATTGAAAGGTGCGTTTACCCAATTCAATTGCTGCTAAGATACTTGTCGCCTTCGCCGGGCCAACACCAGAAATTTGCATCAACTCAGCAGGGCTAACTTCTCGCAGAACTGCCAAAGGATCGCGTTGGTGTTTGCCTAATTCGCTCAAAATATATTGTCCCAAACCCACAGCAGACAGTTTTCCTGGCCCTTGACCGGTGCCTAGAAGAATTGCGATTAACTCTGCTGTGGCTAAAATTTTGGCACCATGCGTCATTAATCGTTCACGCGGACGCTCATTTGTAGGTAGGTCGGCAATTCTGAGGCAATAGGTCATAGGAAACTAAGAGAATACTCACCCTAGATGGATCTATCCTTAGTTATCCCTTGTTTGCTCTCAAAATCATCTTTATTTGAGAAAATCTTTAACCTTGGGAAATTTTCTCTATTTCTGTACATTACTCAACCATTTAGCGGCTAGCAACTCCCCACTCCCCATTCCCGATCCCAGTTACTGATAAATTTGGGTTGCTTTGAGCATGTGGTAGGTAATTATTAACTGAGTCAAAGCCAAGGGGTAACTTTGTAGTGTTTCCCCAGTTGTACCAGCAATTTTACCCAGTTCGGGATTACTTTCGCGATCGCAAATACTTCGTAAATGGGGCATATCAGAACAAATAATATGTTCTAGCTTATTCACCTGTTCTAAGGTTGCATGGCCATCAACTTCTAATACATCCACAGGCTTACTCATATCCCTGTCTAGTCCCAGACGAATCGCTGAGTCAGAATCGCCATAGCCAGAG
Source organism: Nostoc sp. CCCryo 231-06 (assembly GCA_023522315.1). Taxonomy (GTDB): domain Bacteria; phylum Cyanobacteriota; class Cyanobacteriia; order Cyanobacteriales; family Nostocaceae; genus Nostoc. The sequence goes on along the minus strand of JAHCSU010000316.1, from coordinate 7,583 downwards.
TTGACAATCTCAGTAAAATCTGGGTGGGGAATAGTCGGACGAAGTACCAGTCGGACATTTAGGTGTCCATTGGTTTCATCAGATTCCTCAGTGGGCGGGTAAAAACTAATAACTATATCAGACCATTGCCGCTGCGGACGGATAAATTTTGCTGAGTCTGGTTCGCGCTTTTCTAGTTCCGCTAGCACCTGTTCGGCAGTGTAGCCGCGCTTTTGCGTGTCTCGCCTAACTTTCCACTTAGCGCGTACTTGTTCTGGAGGTGCAAGGTAAACTTTAACATCGTAAGATTCACGGGCGGCACGAGTAGAATAACCAAGTAATCCCTCAATAATCACGAACTTATTGGGCTTGATATACTGCGGTGGCTCGAATGTGCCGGTTTTATGACTGTAAACTGGTTTAAGAATTGGCTGTCCTGTGCGTAGCAACGACAGGTGTTGCTGCATTATATCTAAGTAGTTGCAGTCTGGGTGGAGAGCGGTGATGCCAATCTCTGCACGCTGTTGGCGATCGTAACGGTGATAATCATCTGTGCATATCAGCGTAACATTTTCTGGGCCGAGTACCTGGGCGATTCCTCGCGTTAGTGTTGTTTTCCCAGCAGCGCTGTCGCCTACAATACCAAGAATTATTGGACGGCTCATCATACCTCCCAGAATAAAAGCAAGTTTAGTAATAAAATTTCCCTACAATAGTTTTTATTCTAGAAGGGTTTAGGCAAGTAACTCAAGCAAAGGCTTGGTATGCAATATATATACATATAGAATGTGTGTTCGCTGGTTTATTGCATAAGAATTACAAATTTATAGTCGTCTGTACGCATAATGATGGATGTAGCCGCTGAAGAAGGCACGTTTTATGACAACTCAAACGCTAGGACTCGAACAAAACCTCTATGACTATTTACTATCAGTCTCTTTGCGAGAACCAGAGATTTTAACCCAACTCAGACAGGAAACAGCCCAGTATCCAATAGGGAGGATGCAGATTGCTCCCGAACAGGGGCAATTTTTGGCGTTACTGGTGCAGTTGTTGGGAGCTAAGAAAACTTTGGATATTGGGGTATTTACAGGTTATAGTTCCCTGGTGGTGGCATTGGCGCTACCGAGGGACGGTAAGGTGGTAGCCTGTGATGTGAGTGAGGAATTTACAACGATCGCTCGCCGCTATTGGCAGCAAGCTGGAGTTGCAGATAAAATTCAACTGCACATTGCCCCAGCTTTGGAAACTTTGGATCGGCTACTGGCAACCAAAGAAGCGGAAACCTTTGATTTTGCGTTCATTGATGCAGATAAGAGCAACTATGATGGTTATTATGAGCGATCGCTGCAATTAGTGCGTCCGGGAGGACTGATTGCGATCGATAATGTCCTTTGGTCAGGTAAGGTTGCCGACCCCCAAGTGCAAGATAATAGAACTAAAAAGATTCGTGCTTTTAATCAAAAGCTGCATCAAGACCAGCGAGTTAGTCTTAGTTTAGTAGCGATCGCAGATGGCTTAACTCTGGCACTGAAGAAGTAATGTCTCTGAATCCCCATTTCTCTATTTGTTAGGAACGCAGAAGTGTCTTTTATTTTGAACTTTGAATTTTGAATTGTTAATCGGTTGTATATTATTAATATACTAAAATTGAATAACTGCCTCTAATAACTGTTTAACCTTTAATACTAATATTCGTGGAAGATATTCTGCAAGCAGTAGAAAGAATTTTGCAAGACAAGCCCCTTGCTTCCATTCAATGGTTTGTACTCTCTCAATCGTGGTTGGGCAAAACTTACGATGAAATGGCAGAGGTATCAGGCTACCGCAACAATTACATCAAGGAAATTGGCTCTGAGTTGTGGCAAGACCTTTCCGTTGCACTTGGAAAAAAAATAACGAAAAAAAATCTGCATTTAGCTTTGGAGAAATACCTGCAAGAGAAGATAGGTGATCAGGAGAATCAGAACCAAGAAAACTTGGGCGAAGAATCTAGCTTAGAAATGGTTTCTCCAGACTTGTATTTAGCAACCAAGATCGAATTTCCTAGCGGGCCTGTACCACTGGTTTCTCCTCTTTACATCAATCGCCCTCCCCTGGAACAACTTGTTTGTAACGAGATTTTACACCCTGGTTGCTTAATCCGAATCAAAGCACCTAGAAAAACGGGAAAAAGTTCACTCCTGAACAGGATGATTGCTTATGCTAGAAAGCAAGGTTATCAAATTGTCTATTTGGACTTTCAAGAAGCTGACGAAGACATTTTTGCTTCTCTGGATAAATTTTTGCGTTGGTTTTGTGTCAATGTCAGCAGGCAGTTAAATCTCCTTCCCTGTCTAGATGATTTTTGGGATACGGAAATGGGCAGCAAGGTAAGCTGCAAAATCTATTTTGAAGCATATCTGCTGCAATACATTGAGCAAAGTCCTGTAGTTTTGGCTTTGAATGAAGTCCATCGAGTTTTTGAACATCCCAATATTGCCCAAGACTTTCTACCAATGCTGCGATTTTGGCACGAACAAGCAAAGCAGGATAAAATCTGGCAAAAACTCCGAATGGTAGTAGTTCACACCACAGAAATTTATATTCCACTCAAGCTAAACCAATCGCCTTTCAACGTTGGGATAACAATTACGCTGCCGCCGTTTACCCTCAATCAGGTACAGAATTTAGCATTAGCTTACGGGCTACATTGGGCAGCAGATTCAGAAGGGGCAAAATGCCTTGCACCCTTACAAGCAATGGTAGGAGGACATCCTTATTTGGTGAGCCTTGCGCTTTATCATCTATGTCACGAAAAAATAACATTAGAGGTGTTACTAGAAAGCGCATCTACACAAGTGGGAATTTACAGTCAGCATTTACGAGAACTGTTGAGATTACTCCAAAAAGAACCAGAATTAATGTCAGCTATGGAAAAGGTAATTGCAACAGATGAGAAAGTAGAGCTAGATGCGATCGCTGCTTACAAGCTAGAAAGTATGGGTTTGGTTCAACTAAATGGTAATCAAGCTCACATAAGGTGTGAGTTATATCGCTTTTATTTTAGCCAACAACTGGGACGCTCAGGGTAATAATATAGCGGTTCCCATTCAGATGCAGTACAACATTATATCGCCTGGTGTAGGGGCACGGCAGTGCCGTGCCCTTACGGGTGTACCTCACGCTTGTCGGGAAACGTTATAGTTCTGGTAAACTGTTGAAATACAGACAATTAAAATACTTGTTCTCGCTATTAATATGAATTTTATCAATTATCCTGATCCAAATTCATTTATTAAAAACGAGAACGAATTTAACATTTTAAATAAAATGGACAATTATCGATACCAAGTGGGTGGTACGCTCACCAGTGACGCTCCTAGCTATGTTGAGCGCAGAGCAGATGTGGAACTTTACGAAGCCTTGAAGCAGGGTGAATTTTGCTACATCCTGAGCAGTAGGCAAATGGGCAAATCCTCACTTATGGTAAAAACAAAGCATCGCTTCCAACAAGAGGGCTTTAAATGTGCCACCATTGATATGACTAATATTGGTTGTGACAATATAACTCCAGAGCAGTGGTATAAGGGAGTGGTCGGTGATTTATGGTTGAGTTTTAAACTGTTAGGAAAAGTCAATTTAAAAGCTTGGTGGCAAGAACAAAATGATATTTCTTTAGTTCAGAAACTTAGTCGATTTATTTCGGAAATTCTGTTAGCTCAATTTCCTAACGAAAGACTATTTGTTTTTATTGATGAAATTGATAGTGTTATCAGCCTCGATTTTTCTGTTGATGACTTTTTTAGCTTAATTCGCTTCTGTTATAACCAACGAGCAATTGATCCAGAGTATCATCGAATTACATTTGCAATTTTCGGTGTTGCGACACCTTCAGACTTAATTCGATATCGAAATAATACTACCCCGTTTAATATTGGTAAAGCCATCCAAGTAAATGGGTTCACATTTCAAGAAGCTCAACCACTATCTTTGGGGCTGAATATTAAAGAGAATCATCCCCAGAAAGTTTTGAGAGAAGTATTAGCTTGGACAGAAGGACAACCATTTCTTACTCAAAAGCTATGTCGCTTACTTGTCAGTTTATCTCAAAATGATCTGGGTAGAAAGCTAAAAATACCTCCTGGCGCGGAAGAATTTTGGATAGAAAATGTGGTGCGATCGCACATTATCGAAAAATGGGAATCACAGGATGAACCGGAGCATTTGCGGACAATTCGCGATCGCATCCTTGGAAACGAACAAATTGCCGCCAGATTGCTGGGAATTTATCAACAAATTCTCCAAGGAGTGAAAGTACCAGCCGACGATAGTCGAGAACAGGTAGAACTGTTGCTGTCTGGTTTGGTAATCAAAAAGCAAGGTTTTCTCCAAATCAAAAACCTAATTTATCAAGAAGTTTTCAATTTAGAATGGGTTGGAAAAAAATTATCTTACTTGCGCCCCTACTACGAAACCTTCAATGCATGGGTAGCTTCAAAGGAAAAGGATGAATCTCGTCTGTTGCGGGGACAAGCCTTGATTGATGCTCAAACTTGGGCAAATGGCAAAAGCTTGAGCAACTTAGATTATCGATTTTTAGCTGCTAGTGAAGAATTAGATCGGCGAGAAATGCAGCAAGCATTAGAAGCCGAACGCGCCAAAGAAGTTGAAGTACGACTTGCAGAACAACAAAAAAGGCTGACTCAACAAAAGAAAACTGCCACAATAGTGACACTTTTGCTCGTGGGTATGACAATCAAATTGGTGATTTCTATAGTATGGGGAGTATCGCTTTTACGAAAGATTGATGCTTTAGAATCACAGTTAAAATGTACCCAGATAGGGCATCAAGGGAAAGGAATCACTGCAAATCCTCGGTTAGGTAGATGTTGACGGGAGCATCCAAAATGTGTAAAAACATAATCTTCAATTTTCTTACAGTCCAAAGTCAAGAGCCGTTAGAGAAAGCCCAGAATAATGGTCATTAAAAAACTTAGCTAGGGACTCACCTTCAGATTGGCTAACTTTCCGTTGACCATTAACCACTTCCTTAACAATCTTAACAGAGCCAAAAACTTCGACTAAAGCAGTTGGTTCCACATCAAACTCATGCATGAGGGATTCTAAAGTAGCCACAGGTTTTGATTTCCCTATCGAATAATGATGTTCTTCGTAATCCTCAATCAGAAGAACTAACAACTCAAAAAGCGCAATTTCAGCCTCTGCCAATTTGCCAGACATCATCCCCTCTACTGCTATTAAGGTTTTGTTATACTCCTGTTCTGTTTTAATTGGCTTAGGCTGATACTGAATTAGTAAGTCAGTGTAGGTTTGTTGACTAGAAATAGGGGTCATTTTTCCACCTTTCTTTATCGTATTCAGGATGGGTAAGAACGTATTTAATAAAAATTGTCTGGCTAGAATATCTAATGTCTACAATCAAACGATAGTTATTACCTTTGATGTTAAACACTGTAAAGTTACCAACCGCTTCTGCCTTTGGATATCTTTTCTGAACATCCACCAAATTAGACCAGTTCGCAATAGATGCAAACTTGTACCAGTCATTTAGAGCATCTTCAGAATCAGCGTGTTGAACCCAGAATTCTCGCAATTTCACTTTGCTGATTACGCGCATCCTTGATAAATTCTTTAGCTTTGACACTGGGAAAATTACTCATGCCAAGATACTTAATGGCTTAAAAATTAAATCATCTTTAGGAATTGACTGATTATCAGCCCTTAAACTTTCAATATATAATTCAATAGCTTCTGTAATATTCTCAATGGCCTCTTCAAAAGAATCTCCTTGAGAATGACAACCTTTTAGGATTGGGCAGAAAGCGTGATAACCTCCATCTGATTCTTTTTCCAGAAGAACTGTGTAATTGTAAATTTGTTTATTATTGTTGTCCATAATGTTTTCAACTTGTTTGCGATCTACCTACTTTTACTTCAGCATGATTCCATGATAAAGGCTTTTAAATTATGTTGGTTAAAGCAGTGCGATCGCTAATTTTCTCGGAACTGTCTTAAAAAAAGCAATCGCTCATATATGATAATTGAGTTAGTGCGATAAGTTAACATGAGTTTGACGAAGCTAAAAAAGCTATGAGGGTAAGACTTGTAAGTTTATATCTTACGAGTTCTGTTATCAACCCAAATAATTAAGAGGATGAAGCAATTGAGTAACCTAGATAGAGTTTTAGATGCCGCAATGGAGCTTACTTTAGAGCAACAAGAAATGCTGGTACAAATTCTCAAAAGCCGAATTATTGAAAGTCGGCGAGATGAAATTGCCTCAGATGCAGCAGCTTCCATTGCTGAATTCCAAGCAGGTAGGCTCAAAGTCCAGACTGCTACCGAAGCAATTCAAGAATTACGGGAATATCTCAATAACCCAAGTGCAGCCGATGTATAAGTTGGTTATCACGAGCAAATTTAAAAGAAGTTTCCGAAAATTTGCTCGTCGTAATGCTGACTTGCAGTCCAGAATAGAAGAAACTATTGCTGCTATGGAAAATGATATATTTGCAGCTAACTTGGGCACTCACAAGTTAGAGGGAAAGTTATTAGGGTTGTTTTCATGCTCTTGTGGATATGATTGTCGCATTGTTTTCTCACTGAAAAGCGATGACGAGAGTGAGGAACAAGTTGTTCTTTTGCTCCCCATTGGTACTCATGACGATGTTTATTAGCTCAATACAAGTAAGATCGCCGATTTTGTAGCGACTGTCTTAAAAGTTAAGCGATGGCTTATTCACGATCGCACGCTCATTAATGCAGCCCTTCCCAAAGCCGCCGGTGATGTGAGTTAAAATCCTGATATCTTCAATAACTACTCACGCAGACAGCCCCCGAAAAAGCGATCGCTATGCTTCAGTATCCCCATCTCGAACAAGCGCTAAAATATCACTTCGGTTACGACAAATTCCGCCCCGGACAACGGCAAATTATCGAAGATGCGCTGCAAAATCGAGATTTATTGATTGTCATGCCTACGGGTGGGGGAAAATCTCTGTGTTTTCAGTTACCTGCATTGATCAAAAAAGGCTTAACGGTGGTGGTGTCGCCATTAATCGCTTTGATGCAAGATCAAGTGGAAGGACTGCGAAACAATAATATTAACGCCACATTTCTCAATAGTAGTCTGAATCCCTATAAGGTGCGATCGCGGGAAGAAGCTATCCTCAGTGGTAAAGTTAGATTACTTTACGTCGCCCCAGAACGTCTGTTGAGTGAAAGATTTCTCCCATTTCTCGATTTAGTCAAAGAAAAAATTGGCATTGCGGCTTTTGCCATTGACGAAGCCCACTGCGTCTCTGAGTGGGGACACGACTTCCGCCCAGAATACCGCCAGATGAAATCTCTGCGGAAACGCTACCCTGATGTCCCTACACTCGCCCTCACAGCTACAGCAACCGATCGCGTCCGTGCTGATATTATCCAACAACTAGGGCTAAAACAACCGAGTATCCACATTGCTAGCTTTAACCGCCAAAACCTTTATTACGAAGTCCGTTCTAAAACGAAGTCTGCGTATGCTGAATTATTAGAACTCGTCCGGGAAAGCGAAGGTTCAGCAATTATTTATTGCCTAACGCGCAAAAAAGTTGATGAAC